>JBDLPZ010000059.1:0-5747 GCA_039800825.1 Actinomycetota bacterium | reverse complement strand
GCGATCGCGCACACGTCGCAGTCGGCGGCTCGAGCATGGGCGGTCTCGCCTCTCTCTATGCGCTCACGCAGTTCCCAGAGACATATGGCACAGCGCTGTGCCTTTCGACACATTGGTCTATGTCAACGTCTCGTTCATGGCGAACGTTCATTGAGCAATTGCCGTCACCGACTGAGGGTCACCGAATCTGGTTCGATCACGGCACCGAATTCATCGACACCGATTACGGCGCGAAACAAGCCGAAATCAATGTAGAACTTTCGCGTCGCGGATGGGCATGGCCACAGCTCGAGTCGCGCACCTATGTCGGAGCTGCGCACAACGAACAAGTGTGGGAAGTGCGATTGCCAGTGATTTTGAAGTGGTGGCTTGAAGGTTTGGAGTTCTAATGAAGTTCTTTAGTTCACCGCATTTTTCTCAGCGCCCGCTGCCCCGCATCGGCGTCGGCGCGATGCCGTTCGGTGATGGCACTGCAGATCCAGCTAATGCTGAGTCAGTGTGGCATCGCTCTTTCGATCTCGGAATGACTCTGATTAATACTGCCGATTGTTATGCGCCATCGGCCGAGGCTTTCGGTTTGAACGAAGTCCAAGTCGGCAACGCTGTGCGCTCCTACGCGGCCGGTCGAGACGCGATCACTGTCGTGACTAAGAATGGTCTGCGCCGCAAAGGCACTGACTGGTGGCGCGACAACACTTACGACTACATGCTGTCTGCCGCGGAGGCATCGGCCGAGCGACTCGGCTTCGCGCCGGACGTGCTGTGTCTGCATCGGCGCAATCGCGAACAACCAATCGAAGACGCGACTCGCGCATTGATGACCGCTCGCGAGCGCGGACTCACCAAAACAATTGGCATGTCCAACATCACTCCCGATGAATTCCGCACGGTCTGGGAGGTCAGCGAAGGCACTCTCGCGTTCGTCGAAAACGAGCGGTCGCCGCGCTACCGCGACAACACCGAGGTGCTCGACCTGTGCTCGGAGAATGGCGTGGTCTTCCTCGCCTGGTCTCCGCTCGGTGGCGCTCGTCTGGCCCACGACATCTCAAGTCTCGCCCCAGCCCTGACCGAGGTGGCCAGTCGTCACGCGGTAGGTGGCTCACCGGCCACCCCTCAGCAAGTCGCACTCGCATGGCTTCTCACGCAGAGCCCGATGATGCTGCCGATCCCAGCCTTCACCCGATTCGAGACTGCCGAGTCATCAGCGGCTTCCGTCGAGCTGACGCTGACGGCTGAGGACCTTGAGTTACTTAATTCGGACAATTACCGCGCGAGCAGCAACTTCCCTGACTGATTTCGAGCAGGTTTTGGGGGCACGCTCTCGGTTAGGCTTGGCGCTCACCTTCGTTCAAGGGGTTATTTGTGGCAGTTGACCTGGTCGTCGTTGGCCTTGGGTACGTCGGTTTGCCGTTGGCTCAGGCCGCGTGTGACGCCGGCCTGACTGTCGTAGGCCTCGACCTCAAGACCTCGATTGTCGAAGGACTCAACGCTGGCCGCTCCCACGTCGATGACCTCTCTGACGCTGACATCGCCACGATGCTCGCGGCTGGCTTCCGTGCCACCTCGGACTCCTCTGTCATCGCAGATGCCGACACTGTCGTCGTCTGTGTGCCGACACCACTCAGTGATGAGGGTGGTCCTGACCTCGGTGCTGTGCTCGGCGCCACCCGCGCGATCGCTGCCCAGCTGCATGCTGGCCAACAGGTCATCCTTGAGTCGACCACCTACCCAGGCACGACAGACGAAGACGTCCGCCCGATTCTCGAGGCAGGCGGTCTGGTCGCTGGCGTCGATTTCAATCTCGCGTTTTCACCTGAGCGCATCGATCCGGGCAATCCTGTGTACGGCATGAAGAACACCCCGAAGGTTGTCGGCGGTCACACGCCTGCCTGCACCGACCGCGCGGCAGCGTTCTATGAGCGTTTCGTCGACACTGTCGTGGCCGCTGCGGGCACGCGTGAAGCTGAGCTCGCGAAACTCATCGAGAACACCTATCGCCACGTCAACATCGCGCTGATGAACGAACTCGCCCAGTTCTCACATCTACTCGGGGTCGATCTGTGGGATGCGATTCGATGTGCCTCGTCGAAGCCTTTTGGTTTCCAAGCTTTTTATCCAGGTCCTGGAGTCGGCGGCCATTGCATTCCGATCGATCCCAACTACCTGTCATACCGCGTCAAGACGCAGCTCGGTCAACCTTTCCGATTCATTGAGCTCGCACAAGAAATCAATGCAGGCATGCCTGAATACGTTCGCCATCGCGCGCAGGATCTCCTCAATCGAGATCGCAAAGCGCTCAACGGTTCGACGGTGCTGCTCGTCGGCGTGACGTATAAGCCGAACATTGCAGACGAACGCGAATCCCCAGTGCGTCCGCTCGCGCGCGGCCTTTTCGAATCCGGCGCAGTCGTTCAGTACCACGATGCGTTTGTTCCTCAGTGGAATATCGATAGCGAACACGGCCAGCACGACGGCGATCGCATGCTTGAAACTCAGAATGATCTCTACGAGGCCGCAGCAGCAGCTGATCTCGTAATCTTGTTGCAGCCACACAAGCAGTACGACCTCAACAAGCTTCAGTCCTCGTCCAAGCTGCTTCTCGATACTCGCGGTCTGTTGCTCGCCGACAACGTGGAGCGCTTGTAAAACATGGCGAAACCATTGAGTTTTGAGGACGCACAAAAGCGGGCAGCAGACCTTGGTCTCGTGCGCGTTGATCACGTGCGCGGCTTGTGGGATTACATCAAAGAGACATGGCAGACCCGCCATTTCACTTTCCAGTTCGCCGTCTCAAAGATCATCGCCAACTCATCGCAGAACCGACTCGGACTGTTTTGGGAGTTCCTCAATCCGTTGCTCACCGCTGCGATGTACTACGTCGCTTTCGGTTTGCTGCTCGGCACCCGTAAGGACTCACCGAACTTCATCTTCTTCTTGATCGCCGGTGTGCTGACGTTCAATCTCTTCGTGCAGTCTTTCCAAGGCTCCGCAAAAGCTCTCATCACCGACCGCGAGCTGGCAGCCAACATTCGCTTCCCAGCGATTTTGATTCCGATTTCATCTTCGATTCAGGCGCTTCTGCGATCGCTACCGACGATGACACTGATCATTCCTGTGGCACTGCTGACTGGAGTCTCATTCCACTGGTCGTGGTTGCTGTTGCCTTTCCAGCTCGTTCTCACCGTGCTGTTCGGCTCTGCACTCGGACTGCTGCTGACACGTCCAATGGCGCGCATTCGCGACCTAACGGAAGTTCTCCCAATCGTCACTCGCGTCATCATGTTCACGTCTGGAATCTTCTTCGATGTCACGACGCGTTTTGAGTCCATTCCTGAACCATTCCACTCGGTCGCAATCAACAGCCCTGTCGCACTTCTTCTCGATGTAACGCGCGGTCTGTTCATTCGCGAAGACTTGCCGACACACGCTCAGATCATCGGTCTGGTCATTGCGACTTTCAGCCTGACGTTTGTCGGGCTGGTTCTCTTCTGGAGAGGAGAACGTCGTGGCAACTAACGAACCTATCTTGATTGCCTCACACGTCGTCGTCGATTACGACGTTCGCGTGCAGCGCAAGACCGCAAACGAAGGCGGCAACATCCTGTCGCAGATCATGGGTCACAACACCGTGGTGCACGCGGTCCAGGATGTCTCGTTCGAAATCAATCGCGGCGAATCCGTCGGACTCGTCGGCACGAACGGCTCTGGCAAGTCGAGCCTCATTCGCGTTCTCTCCGGTCTGCAAAAACCTACATCTGGCGCCGTCTGGGCGACCAGCACACCAGCGATGCTGTCGCTCGCTGGCACATTGATTCGCAATCTCAGCGGCGCTCGCAATATTCGTCTCGGCTTGCTCGCGCTTGGCTTTTCGCCTGACGAGGTCGGCGACCGCTACAAAGAGGCCGTCGAGATTTCAGGTCTTAAGGACAAGATTCACCACCCGATGCGCACGTACTCATCGGGACAGCAGGCTCGTCTCAAGTTCGCTCTCGCCATTTCGCGAGTGCCTGACATCCTGCTCGTCGACGAAGCCCTCGGCACTGGCGATGCGCGCTTCGCACACAAGAGCCAGCGACTGATGGAAGAGATTCGCCAGACCGCAGGCGCGGTGCTCATGGTCAATCACTCTGCGGCGATCATTGAACAAAACTGCGAACGTGTCCTGTGGCTCGAGAAGGGCAAGCTGCGTGCTGATGGCCCGACCGAAGACATCATGGAGCAGTACCGCGAGTACCAGCAGTTGGCAAAGAAGTCGAAGTGAAAGTGCTGGTGTGCACCGTCGTGCACAACCCCACCGATGCGCGAGTTTTTCGCCGCGAAATCGGTGCCATTCTCGATGCCGGACACGACGTCACCGCGATTGCACCGTGGCAGTCGACCACTCCAGGAGATGATCGCGTCACGCGCGTGAGCGTCCCACGTGCAGTCGGTCGCAACCGACTCCAATCACTGCGTGCAGCACGAGCTCGCTTGCGTGACCTCGGACCGTCACACGATGTTGTGATCATTCATGACCCCGAACTCTTGCTCGCGATGCCTTGGGCGGATATGCGTCGCTCCCAGACGGCAGTCGTATGGGATGTCCACGAAGACCTCGCTGCTGCGATCTTGACTAAGGCATACATCCCGGCGTTGATTCGTCGGCCATTGGCGGCCGCCGTGCGTATCGTCGAGGCGTGGGCCGAGAAGCGCTGCACACTTCTGCTCGCCGAGAAGGGTTACCAAGCGCGATTCAAGAAGCAGCATCCCCTCGTACTCAATCTGCCGTACGTCGCCGACTCGATGCCAGCCGGTGAGCGACTGCGTCAGGCGATCTACGTCGGCAGCATCACGCAGCATCGCGGCTTGGGTTTAATGATTAAACTCGCAAATCAGCTCGCTGAGCACAACATCTCGGTGCGCCTCATCGGAGAGACCCACAACTCAGCTGATGCAGATGCCATCCGCGCGTGCTCCAACATTCGCTGGGAAGGCGCTCTTCCGAACGCGCAGGCGATGGCCGAAGTCGAACAGAGCATGATCGGTTTGTCGCTGCTCGCCGACATCCCTAACTACCGTCACTCGATGCCGACCAAGATCCTCGAATACATGGCGAGTGGTGCGACTGTCGTCTCGACTCCGCTGCCGCTGGCGATCGAAGTGCTCGGCAACGACGGCATCGTTCTCGAATCTTTCGACGATTCCTGCTTGCCCCAGGCCGTCGCCGAAATCGTGGATCTCATCAACAACGCCGATCGCCGTCGTCAGCTGACCGAAGCTGGCTTCGCGCGGGTTCATTCTGAGTACAACTGGCATGTTGCTGGTCGCGAGTTCGTCGCCGTGCTCGAAGCCGCTGTTCTCGCTACCAATCGCGGATAAACTCCCCAACATGAGTGCTTCGAAGCTGACCCCCACGCGCATTAAGCGTGCGTTGAAGCATCGCCTCAAGAATCTCCTCAAGACAACGCAGGCCAAGCGCCCCGTCGCTGCGCTGACTTTCGATTCGCCTCTCGCGCTGCGTCAGTTCGCGTGTGTGCCCGCCAACGGAGAGCGCATGGACGTGCGTTTCGCATTCTCCGTGGCCTTGCCCGCCGGGTACGTCCTGCCGAACGGGCCGCGCCTGCGCATTGCACACATCACGCGCCTTTCCTTGAGCCTCGAGTCCACCAAACTGTTCGTTGATGTCAGCTTCAGTGAGAAGAAATCGGCCGCAACAGTCGCGTGGGCTGTTGCGACACTGATCTCACCATCACTCGCACCGACCGCTC
>JBDLPZ010000058.1:0-3591 GCA_039800825.1 Actinomycetota bacterium | reverse complement strand
GTCCCACCAACGCACACCTTACGCCTGCTGCCGTACGCGCGGGCCTGCTTCGCTACTCAACTTTCCACATCACGACTGGCCATGACATCAGCGACCTAGCTGTGTCGGACGCCGGCGATGTGCACTCACCCGACCACTTCGAGGGCGAACTTCGCGTCGCAGACAAAGTGCATTCGTTGTCTTTGCGCAGCGACCAACTGCTCGTCGCAATTGGTGGCGACAACTCGATCACCTACAGCGTTATGCATTCACTCTTCGGTGACGACCTCAAGAACGCTGGTCTCATCACTCTCGATGCGCACTTCGACTTGCGCGACGGCATTAGCAATGGCTCCCCAGTGCGCCGCCTCATCGATGCTGGCCTGCGCGGTGAGAACATCGTGCAGATTGGTATCAACGACTTCTCCAACTCCCCCGCCTACGCGGCCCTTGCTCGCGACCTGGGCATCCGCGTCATTCCGCGTTCCGCACTGCGCACTCACGACATCGCTGAGGTGATGCGCGATGCGATTGATCATCTGGAGTCTCGCGTGAGCGGCATCTATGTTGATATCGACGTTGATGTGTGCGATCGCGCAGTCGTGCCGGCCTGCCCAGCTGCGGCATCAGGCGGACTCTCTGCTGACGAACTTCGTCAGGCAGCTTTCATCGCCGGCAATAGCGCGTCGGTGCGCGCCATCGACTTGACTGAAATCGACGCTTCGAAAGACAGCGCGGACGAACGCACGGTTCGCCTAGCCTCGCTGTGCTTGCTCGAAATCGCGGCCGGTCGGCTCGCTCTGCGCCGTCAATAGACTTGGGGCACCTGCGGCCCCGTAGCTCAGGGGATAGAGCAGTGGTTTCCTAAACCGCGTGTCGCATGTTCGAATCATGCCGGGGCCACCAAAACGCCAAAACCACTCAACCTGTACGTCTCGGGAGGCTGTCAGCCTCTGCAGACGTACAGGTTGCGACAAACAGCGCGATTCGCGGCGCGAACCGGCGGGTAAGTACTTACAGTCTGCTCTTATGTCAACGAAGACTTCCGCAATCGCGCGCCCGCTGTACTTGCTCAATGCAATCGTCGCCTCGCTCGCCGTCACCGTTTCTTTCTCGCTTATGGCAGTCGGCTACTACGTCGACGAGATCGATCCGACCAAGCCGACGCTGCTCGGCAACATCCCCACCGGCAAAGACCAGGTGTGGGAGCGGTTCTTCGACTGGATTTCATATTTCACGATTTTGAGCAACATCACGGTCGCAATCGTGATGATCATGCTGGTGCGTCGACCTGAGTTGTTCACGCGCACAGACAAAGTGGGTCGACGCTGGCAAGCGCTGCGACTCGACTCTCTGTTGATGATCACCATCACCGGCATCGTGTATCAACTGTTGCTCGCGGGCGATCCAAAGACCGGTTGGGACTTCGTTTCTGACAGCCTTCAGCACGCAATCAATCCGATCGTCACTGTCGCCGTCTTCATGATTGCCGGACCACGCGGTCTGATTCGCATCAAGACGATTGCTGCAGCAATGGTTCTGCCAATCATTTGGGCGGTCGTGTGCCTCGTTCGTGGAGCGGTCATCGGCGCGTACCCATACTTCTTCCTCGATGTCGCCACGGTCGGCATGCTGAGCGTCATTGAGTTCATCCTTGCCATCCTGGTGTTCGCGATTGTGATCGCGCTGCTGTACATGGGTTGGGACAAACTCATGTCCAAGCGCCAGTCTGCGTAAAGCAGCACACACTCACCTGACGCTGCCCCGATGAGCTTCGGGGCAGCCGATAAGGTTGCGAAATGACCTCGTCTTCCCGCGCTACGCGTGTGCTCGCAATCGTCGCTCTCGCGATTGTCTTGCGGCCACCAGTCGCAGCGGTAGGTCCATTGCTCCCCGAAATCGCCGCAGCTCTTCATCTCGATGGTGGCGCCCAAGGCATTCTGATGGCGATTCCCGTCATCTGCTTCGGCCTCGGCGCATTTCTCGCACCGACTGTGGTCAAGCGAGTGGGACTTGAAACTGGCATTGTGGCGCTCGCGTTCATGCTTTTCGGCGGGATCATGCTGCGCGCTCAGGGCGGAACGGTTCGACTCTTTGTAGGCAGTGCGCTCATCGGTATCGCGATTGCGTTGGGCAACACGCTGCTTCCAGCGTTGATCAAACAAGACTTCGCTGACCGCATCGGTCTGATGACTGGCACCTACACAACAGTGATGGTGTCGTGCGCGGCACTGGCTGCCGCCATCGCTGTTCCGCTCGCCGGCGCCTCAGGCACTGACTGGCAAACGTCGTTCAGGTGGTGGGCAGTCCCCGCTCTCGTCGCACTTCTGCTCTGGCTCCCACAAATCCGTCACCACAATGCTCGCCGAGCAGAGACGTCCACCGGCCGAGTGTCAGTCTGGCGCTCGAAGTCTGCTTGGAGCCTCGCGCTTTTCATGGGCTTCCAATCCATCAGCTTCTACGCAGTCTTGTCGTACTTGCCGAGCCTGCTTCGCGACTCTGGCCTCGACGCAACGACAGCAGGTGCTCTGCTTGGCTTCTCGTCGTTCGTCGGCATTCCGATGGGATTGTTCTTGCCGCCAATCATTGGTCGCCCTCACCTGCTTCAACCAGCGACGCTGGCTGTTAGCTGCGTTGCTCTCGTCGGCACGATCGGTCTGGCGGTAGCACCCGTCAACGGAACCATCGCATGGTTGATCTTGTTAGGCATCGGTCAAGGCACTGCTTTCCCCCTCGCGCTTAATCTCATCACGATTCGTTCTGCCAACCGCGAAGTGACTACGAGCCTCAGCGCGCTGGCACAGGGAGTCGGCTACTTAATGGCAGCAGCCGGAACTTTCCTCGTCGGCTTTGCTCACGCCGCAACCGCTTCGTGGCACGTTTCGATGACACTGATGGTCGCATTCGCAGTCGCACAGATTCTCACCGCGTGGTCAGCAGCTCGCCCAACTCAAATTGCTGCGGCTCAGCATGACTAAGTCTCAGTCGCGACTCGCGTTTTGGTTGTTGATTTTCGCCACCGCGGTATGGGGCAGCACGTTTATCGTTGTCCAAGACGGCATCAACGCGATGCCGATGATGATGTTCATGGGCTGGCGATTCATTATCGCTTTCGGCGTGATGGCAGCGATTCGTCCAAAGGCAGTGCGCATGACGAAACAAACATTTCGTCAGGGACTTTTCATCGGCATCGCACTGTCGCTGGGCTATTGGACGCAGACATTTGGCTTGTACACAACGTCGGCCACCGTGTCCGGATTTATCACCGGCATGTTCGTGGTGCTGACACCGATTCTGGCTGGCTTGATTTACAAGATGAAGATTCCTGCGAGTGGTTGGCTCGGCGTCGCTCTAGCGACCGTCGGCCTCGCGTTGATCTCGCTTAAGGGATGGAGCTTCGGCGTTGGTGAAAGCTGGACTCTGCTCGGCGCACTGTTCTTCAGCTTCCAAATCATGTGGCTGTCACGTTGGGCCACGCCATCGACTAGCTACTCAATTGCGATGACACAGGTCGGCACCACTGCAGTGGTGTTCTTCATTGGCGGATTGTTCATCGATGGATTCCAGGTGCCACAAGGCCAGGCCGTGTGGACGTCGATCTTGTTCCTTGCC
>JBDLPZ010000057.1:0-5804 GCA_039800825.1 Actinomycetota bacterium | reverse complement strand
AGAGGCTGAACCTCAAACGGGCGCATCATCTCGTTGTCTTCGTGATCGATGATGTGGCAATGCCACACGTATGAGTAGCCCTGACCCGGATTGAATGGAAACGCCTTGGTGTATGGCTCTTCTTGCAGCGGGAAGTCCACTGGCGTAAATCTCACAACAATGCGTGTGACCTGACCTGGGTAGCACGTGATGGTGTCTTTCCATCCAGCTTCATACGCCTTTGGTGGCTGCACGTCGCCACGCAAGTAGACGGCGCGACCATCTGCATTGAGCTTGGTCACATCGATATTGCCGCCAAGGATTCCCTTGGTGCCAGTGTTGTAATCCAGCGGAGGACCAAAGCCAGGCATGAACTCGCCAGCCGGATATGGCTTGCCTGTCATATGGTCGTGGCCACCGCCAGGGAATGCCGCTTCGTAGTCCTCGCTGTACAGCTCGACGTCGAAGTCCTGGCGGTTGAGAATCTGGAACTGCACAAGATGCAAGTGGATTGGGTGCGCATCAGCCGTGAGGTTGATGAACGTCCAGATCTCAGTTTCGCCTTCGTGCGGAAGTTCTGAAAGCGAGTTGAGGTTCTTCGCATCGAGAGTGAAGTCGGCGCGATATTCACGTTCTACTGAGTCTGGGGTCGCCTTGCTAATACGCATGCCAGTCCATTCGGTGTTGTTGACCAACACTTCGAGTGGACCACCTGGGTACTTCGTCTTCTCGCCCGAGCCAGGTTCAATTGCCTCGCGCTCCATGCCCATGACTTCGTTCAGCGTGAGCTGACGCACCTTGTGCTGCTTCGCAACGAGCGAGCCGGTCGTCGGTTCTGCGAGGCGCACGATTGCGGCACCCTTGGCACCTTCGCCACGCAAAACTGCAGTCTTCTTTGCAGGATTAAAGCTGGTGTCCTTCGCCGCAGTCTTTGTGACACGGAACTCCATGATGCGATCGGTCGTACCGTTTTCGATGGGGTCACCATCTGGGTACGGAACATTCGCAGTGTTCTTAAGAATGTAGGTGCCTGAGTAGATCTCACCGTTCGGATCGAGATCGTCTGCTTCGTTCTCATCGCGCGAACCAGGTGCATAACCGTCGAAATCAACGATGACGGTGTAGCGCTCGCCCGGCATGATCAACAAGAAGTCTTTTTCGTGATCATCGCCGCCAACGCGAACTGGCTTATCGAGGTAGCCGCCTTCGGTCGCGATGACCCACATCGCTGGCCCTGGCAGACCGCTCGCTTTATCGACGAGCGACATCTCATAACCGCGCGCATTCGAACCGTTGATGATGACGAACTGGTAGCGGCGCGACTCGACATCGAGGTACGGCCAGGTGCGACCGTTGACGCAGATCGTGTCGCCGATGAATTCTGGGGTCCAATATGGATGCTCTGGATTGAGTGCCCAATGCTCATCAAGCATGACACCCGATGGGTAGAGAAGCTGACCGTTGTCGTCGAAGCGACGATCTTGGATCACGAGCGGAACCATCTCTGGCAAGTTCTCAGGATCGTTGGCTTCATCGACGATCAGGTAGCCGCCAGCGAGGCCGGCGTAGACGTTGAGACGTGTGGCACCGAGGGTGTGGTCGTGGAACCAGCCGATTGTTGAAGGCTGCGAGTTCGGGTAGCGATACGTCGCGCTATTGCTTGGCTCTGGTTGGGCAGCGTTGCCACCGAAGGTGTAGAACGCAGGGCCGACGAGCTTGCCGTCAGAACTGAACCACGCCTCTGGCCCGCCGTCGATTTCGGCCGGCACTTCGGCACCATGCAGATGCGGCACCGCCGGAATCGTGCCCTTGTAGTTTGAGGCCGCGACGGAGCCGACTTCTGGCTCGTGACCAGTGTGACCGGTTGAGTGAATGCCCTCCTTCAGCGGGTCAGCCCAGTGAAGCGTCTGGTCCGTGCCGTAACGGTAGGCGAGAACATTGGTCTTGTCCGCGAAGCCAAGGTCATTAACCCATGTGATCTCGGTAGGCACATCGCGCTTGGCGATGATGATTGGGCCGATGTAGCTCTCGCGGTCGGCGAGCTGGCCGTCCTTGAGGTAGCCCCAACTCCACGTCTTGTTATAGCCGTCAGGCAAAACCTGCATCTCAAACTCACGCATGTGAATCGTAAGCGGCTCAGTGCCAGCCTCGATGACCTGCAGTTTGGGCAATGGATGCACAAATTGCTCGATTGCCTTTGGATCCAATGGCTTTTGGACCGTGTTGGTCACACGGTTACGCAGCGCAGCCCAGCTCGAACCGCCAACAACCGTTGCAGCGGCTCCAGTCAGGGCGGCAGCCTGGAGAAGCCTCCGCCTAGTAAGCACGAATATCCCTAATCGTTAACAGTCCGAATATCCCCCCGAATGGGACATCGGACTCAATCCCCTAAACCAAAAGTATAGCTTCTCTTGGACGTTTCTTGGAAAATGGCGAAAGTCCCTGAGGCCGCTCACGCTCAAACCGCGCCGTAACCTCACGCCATGCGCGTGGTGAGCTGGAACATCCAGCATCTCGAGGTTTATGAAGCTGGGGCTGACTCTTCGGCTCTCCTCGAAGCCGCTCTCGCTGAGCTTGCGCCGGACATCTTGCTGCTTCAGGAGGTCGATCACCTCCACGAACGGACCGGCTCGGTCGACCAGACGGGTCTAATCTCGGGGCTGCTTCCTGGGCTGGTCGGTGCGGCCGAATCTCGGTTCGTCCCGACCCCTCCGTCGGCCGGCAACTACGGCATCGCTGCCGTGAGCCGACTGCCGGTCCGAGAGTGGCGACATTGGGGACTGCGCGGGTCGCCAGTCGGCATGTGGCTGACGTTCATGATCAATGGCAAACCTGAGCGTTTCTATTGTGCCGATCATGAGCGTGCATTGATGACGTTGCGACTCGACAACGGATGGCTCATTGCGAATATGCACGCTTCGTTTGTTCCCGGCTGGGCGCATCTCATGGTGTGGCATGCGGCGCGATGGGCACGTGCCGAAGCGCGCCGAACTGGCTCTCGCCTTTTATTTTGTGGGGATTTGAACCTCACGTCGCGATTGTGGCTGCGCATGTGTGGTCTGCGAAGTGTGACTGATGAAGTGACTTTCCCCGCGTGGGCGCCGACGAAACAGATTGATCATCTCTGTGTCGAGGCCAGCGACAAAGCTGTCGTGAGCCACGCGTCGGTTCATCAGTTCGGCATCAGCGATCATCGCGCTGTCGTCATTGACATCGACTGAACTGGGCAGCTGATTCAGGACAGTAAAAGACCCGCTGCGATGCTCCCCCGAATGGAGCACCGAAGCGGGCCTTTGACGGAAATATAGCATTCCTTAACCATTTCTTGGAAATCCAGATTGGTCCAGAATCGCGCCAATTTCTGGTACGTGCCCAGGTCGGGAGTGGTACGTGCGCAGGTCGGAAAGCGCCGTTTTCACGGATTTACCCCGCCAAAATCATGACCTGGTACTTCCAAAACGTCGTGAAACGCCGTTTTCAATTACCAGCTCCCCAAAATCGCGACTCAAGTACGCCAAACCGGCGTTCGGCCCGCTATTGCAGACGCAAGTCCGCATATTCAAGTTTCAGATCTTCGACATCTGACAACAAGGTGCTTGCTCCGACAATCTGTGACTCGAAGAGGTCGAGCATCACGAGAGCGTTGTGTAACCGGCGCTCTTGCCCGGGCTCACGTTTGATTAGTGCATGGTGTGACTCATTGATGCGATGGGGCACTATGGCGGCACAAGAGAATCTTCGATTCCAGAGCCGACCATGATGAGCACAGATGTTCCTGATTTGGTTCAGCTGAGCGAGACAACTAAGCAAGACCTTCTCATCGGTACCGAAATTCTTGGCGATACCTTGGCGCAGACTTCTTTGCTCCAGGTTCTTAACGAGGGAAATTAAACTGCCGAGTGGAAGCATCTCCACTGTCGCCCACAGCGGAGGAAGAATCAATGCAGGCTGTTGAGACTTATACCGCTCAGCAAAATCCTCACGACTTCGCTGGTACTCCCTTTGCATCGACAGGCTCACTCGAACCCAAGTACCTCGGTCCATGGCAAGTTGGGGATCGAGGTGGGCAAATGGACCAGCTTGCGACACCAAGACGTTTGAAATACAACTCCTCAGGGCAATCTCGATAATCTCTATTCGCTTCCATGTCAGCTGACGTAATTGCTGATCAAACTCATACAGACGAACAACTCGATCAAAGTCGGTCCCCTCATGGAAAGTTTGGTTCGGCGCATCCAAATCGATGTCTGTGTACCAGTAGGCCGACAGACGGAAATAGTTCACCCGCGACAACACCCGAATTGCAGCAGCGGCGTCTGGGACCACCATGCCTCGATCGCAAAGGCGTTGAACCAATTGGGCCGAGTCCAAAACTTGCTTTTCGTGAATGTAGCCTCCTAAATGAGAAACCCGCCGGGTGCGCTTCAAAGAGAGGCGTGGCGGGTTTTGCTTAACGATAGCTTTTTTCGGCAGCGGAGTCGATGACAATTCCTAAGCTTGTGGATATCTTCCTAAACTCACCGCATGACTGCCGAGCCAGAGACCCGCATCCGGGCCGACGTGTGGGCCTGGGCGGTGCGCCTCTACCCCACCCGCTCGAGCGCAGCCGCGGCCGCTCGCGGTGGCCACATCAAAGTCAACGGCAAAAGCATCAAGCCGGCCCAGCTCATCAAGATCGGCGACACAGTGAGCGCCCGCAATGCTGAAGTCGAGCGCATCGTCGTCGTAACCGGCCTCATTAGCCGCCGCGTCAGCGCACCGCTCGCTCGCGAGAACTATGAAGACCGCACGCCCGTCGTCGAGAAGTCACGCGTCACACCTACTGCGAGACGTGACCCCGGCGCCGGTCGACCCACCAAGCGCGACCGCCGTCAGATCGACCGCCTCCGCGGTATCTAAGACATCACCGATGAACGAAATGCCGCGCAGTCTGGGGGGCTGCACGGCACTTCAAGCGATTAGTAAAAACTAACCACGTCTGTTGTTCGGGTCGTAGTAGATGCCCTGCGCCACTGTCGTGGTGCTGCCACCCGTGACGACGCGCACGCTGACCCAGCCAGTGCGCTTCGCTGATGGAGTTTCAAAAGTGAACTTCGTCGAACCAGTGCGCGACTTGATCTTCACTTCTTTGCCATCCACATAGACCTTGGTGCGAGAAGTGAATCCCGTACCAGTCACTGTCACCTTGACGCCGCCAGAGAGCTTCGAGTGGTTTGGTGCAATCGACGTCACCGTCTGACCCGACGGAGGAGGCGTGGCCAGAGTAAACGTCGCCGTGCAACTCACCGCTTCAGAGACAGTGAACGTCAATGTCGCATTCGCAGTGCCGTACCCAGCTGGCGTACACGTCCAACCAGCGAAGGTCGAACCAGCATTCGCCGTCGCTACCGACGTAAACGTCGATCCCGAATCCAGCGTCTGGGTGGTCTGCGACACAGAACCACTTCCCGTGCCCGCGGTCGCGATTGTCACCGTGTATTGAGGCAGTGCAAACGACGCCGTGCAGCTGACATCTTCAGTCACAGTGAACGAAAGTGTTGCACTCGAAGTGTCGTATGAGTTAGGCGTGCAGGTCCAACCACTCAAGCTCGACCCACCGGTCGCTGACGCAGTCGACGAAAACGTCGAGCCCTGCTGCAGAGTCGTCGTGGAGGTCGAGACACTGCCAGTACCAGTGCCACCAGTAGCGATGGTGACAGTGAATTCAGGCAAGCGCCGCGTTCCAAGCACAATGTCCTGGCCCATCGACAGCGACTCAAAACGAGTCGTGCCCTGAACCACAGGCTGTGGCAAGTACGACTCGATCATGTTCGCATGACCAAGCC
>JBDLPZ010000056.1:0-21436 GCA_039800825.1 Actinomycetota bacterium | reverse complement strand
TGAGATTGAATGTGTCTCGCGTCGCGGCAAGTTCTTGTGGTTGCCGTTGGGGGAGAGCGATGAGTCGCTCAACATTCACCTCGGCATGAGCGGTCAGGCTCTGCTGGTCGTGCCGGATGCGCCAGATGAGCGCCATCTGCGCGTTCGGCTTGAGCTCGACCGCGACGACATCGAACTCCGCTACGTCGACCAGCGAATGTTCGGCGGGCTGCACCTCGATGAGCTGGTCACAATCGACCGCGGCCAGCGTCTTCCGACCTCGGTGACGCATATCGCCAGGGATGTTCTCGATCCCGACCTCGACGAGCCGGCCGTGATTGCAGACATCCGCCGTCGCGCCAGCGGCATCAAGTCGGTCCTCCTCAATCAACAGATCATCTCTGGCATTGGCAACATCTACGCCGATGAGGCGCTGTGGCTCTCCAAGCTCAACTACCTCATGCCCGCCGGCCGCCTCAGCCGCGCTCAGGTGGCAGGCCTCCTCTCCAACGTTCGCGCCGTCATGGAGTCGGCCTTGAAGGCTGGCGGCACCTCGTTCGACGACCTGTACGTGGGGGTCAATGGGGAGTCGGGCTGGTTCGACCTCAGCCTCAACGCCTACGGTCAAGAAGGGCTGCCCTGCCCGCGCTGTGGGCGCCCAATCGTGCGCGAGAGCTGGGCTAATCGCTCCTCCCACCGATGCCCACGGTGTCAGCCAAAGCCCCGCGCCTGACAGGTAGGCTCCGCCTGCCCAATGACGAGAGAGGAGGGGCTGGTGTATCTCAAGAGTTTGACGATGAAGGGCTTCAAGTCTTTCGCGTCCTCCACCACCCTTCAGCTTGAACCGGGTATCACCTGTGTGGTCGGCCCTAACGGCTCCGGCAAGTCCAATGTTGTCGACGCCCTCGCCTGGGTTATGGGTGAGCAAGGCGCGAAGTCACTTCGCGGCGGCAAGATGGAAGACGTCATCTTCGCGGGTACTCATGATCGTGCACCGCTTGGTCGCGCCGAAGTCATTCTCACAATCGACAACACTGATGGTGCTTTGCCGATTGATTACACCGAAGTCACCATCTCGCGAATCATGTTCCGCAGCGGTGGATCTGAATACGCAATCAATGGCGAGCCATGTCGCTTGCTCGACATCCAAGAACTTTTGTCCGATTCGGGCATCGGCCGCGAGATGCACGTCATCGTCGGTCAGGGTCAGCTTGATCAGATCCTTGGTGCTACTCCTGAAGATCGCCGCGGATTCATCGAAGAGGCTGCCGGCGTTCTAAAGCATCGCAAGCGCAAAGAGAAAGCGTTGCGCAAGCTTGAAGCGATGCAGGGCAATCTTGTTCGCCTCACCGACCTTACGACCGAACTCCGTCGCCAGCTGACGCCTCTCGGCAAGCAAGCCGAAGTTGCTCGCCGCGCACAGGTCATTCAGATCGATGTTCGTGATTCACGCTCACGTTTGCTGGCTGACGACTTGGTTCAGTTGCGCGAGGCGCTCGCTGCTGAAGTTGCAGACGAAACCGCATTGCGCGACAAGCGCGCTGATGTCGAGTCTGAACTGTCGGGCCTGCAGGCTCGCGAAGCGATTCTCGAAGCTGAAATTCGCGCCGAGGCTCCGCTGATTGCGCGTCGCCAGGAGACCTGGTTCAGACTCTCCAGTCTGCGAGAACGTTTCAACGGCACCGCGTCACTGGCTGCCGAGCGCGTTCGCGTGCTGTCGCCAGTCGAAGAAGAATCGTTTGGTCGCGATCCAGAAGAACTCGAAGCCGAGGCGATCGCTGCACGCGCAGAAGCAGACGCGCTCGCAGCTGAAGTTCTCACCGCTCGCGGCGCTCTCGAAGAAGCAACCAAAGCTCGCGTTACCGCTGAAGGCGCACTCGCTGAAGAGAATCGTCGTCTCGCAGCCATTGCTCGCGCAGCTGCAGATCACCGCGATGGACTCACCCGACTCTCGGGCCAAGTCGACGCGATGCGTCAGCGCATTGAGACTCGTACGTCAGAAATCGCTCGCCTTCAAGAGCAGATCGCTGCTGCACAAGAACGCGCCGATGCTGCTCAGCGCGAATTCTTGAGCCGCGAGTCAGAGATCGCCGGCCTCAACACCGACGAAGAAGGTCTCGACGCAGCATACGAATCTGCTGCTGATCAGCTTTAAAACGCTGAGAACGCACTCAATGCGTTAAAGGCGCAAGAGCAAGAGGCAGAGCGCGAACGCAATACTTTGTTGGCGCGCGTCGATGCCTTAACAATGGCATTGGCTAATCAAGGTGGCGGCGCAGTTTTGCTCGCCGCGGCCGAATCAGTGCCAGGCGTGCTCGGCTCGGTCACTTCGCTCATCAAGGTTCGCAGCGGTTTCGAAGATGCGATTGCTATCGCGCTTGGCGATGCCGCCGATGCGGTTGTTGTTTCTGATCTCGATGCAGCTGTCGCGGCGTTCACTCACTTGAAGTCCAGTGATGCTGGCCGCGCTGGTGTGGTCATCGCAAACAGCGGCGCATCCACCGATTGGAACTTCAATAACTTGCCAGCCAGTGCAGTACTTGCACGCGAGGTTGTCGACGCGCCTGAGCACATTCGCAACTCCATCGTTGCGCTTTTGCGAAACGTTGTTGTGGTCGAATCGCTCGCGGAAGCGCGTCAGGTCGTCGCACACAACGCAGATGCAGTCGCTGTCACCACTTCTGGCGATGTTCTCGGTGCCGCTGGTGGCGCCGGTGGTTCTTCGTCTGCTCCAAGCCTCTTGCAGATGCAGTCAGCGCTCGATGACGCACGCACCAAGAGCGAGGCTCTCGCCGACACGTTGTCGCGACTCAAGTTTGAACTCGTCACTGCGGCGGAGGCCGTTAAGGAAGCAACGCGCGAAGCCGATGCTCGCTTGAGCGTCCTGCACGAATCCGATGCAGAGATGGCCGCGGTTGCTGAACAGCTTGGACACCTTGCATCGACGGTTCGTAACGCGAACGCCGAAGCGGAGCGCCTCAAGAATGCACTCGGTGCTGCGACTTCAGCTCTCGACGCAGACAACGCCTCGCTCACTGAGCTTGAACAGCGCTTCGAAGCTGCTGAGCAGGCAGACGTTGAGACCGAACCATCGACCGTCAGCCGCGATCGTTTCGCTGGCGAAGTCGAAATGTCACGCCAGGCCGAAGTTGATGCACGCCTCGCAGTGCGCACCAACGAAGAGCGCCAGAGTGCGGCGACCACCACCGCTGACAACCTTGAGCGAGCTGCTCGTGACGAGCGCGAATCTCGCCGCCGTTTCGCAGAGCGCAAAGAACGCCGTGCTCGCGAAGCTGCTGTCGCAAGTTCTGTACTAAAGGGTGCACAGATTGCTCTCTCGTGGCTCGAAGTTTCGCTGCAGCTGGCATCGAACGAACGCACTCAGGCCGAGGCCGCACGTGACGCTCGCGACGCAGAAATCAGCACTGTCCGCGGACGCATTCGCGAACTGAGCCAGGAGCTTGAGCGTCTGGTCTCGGATGTGCATCGTGACGAAGTCGCACGTGCCGAACAGCGACTGCGCATTGAAGCTCTCGAAAACAAGGCCATGGAAGAACTAGGCCTCGACGCTGACACTCTCATTAGCGAGTTCGGTCCGCACAACTTGGTTCCACCGTCACCGCCGGCACCTGGAGACGAGGTTGATCCCAACGCGCCAGCTCCCGAGCCATACCCATACGTTCGCGAGCAGCAAGAAAAGCGTCTCAAGCAAGCCGAGCGCGGCTTGAATTTGCTCGGCAAGGTCAATCCACTCGCACTCGAAGAGTTCGCCGCTCTCGAAGAGCGCCATCAGTTCTTAAACGCACAGCTCGATGACTTGCGTAAATCGAAGAACGATTTGATGGCCATCATCAAGGATGTCGACGAGCGGGTTCAGCAAGTCTTCGCTGAAGCATTCGCAGACACGGCTCGCGAGTTCGAAGGCATCTTCTCGCGTCTGTTCCCAGGCGGTGAAGGCCGTTTGGTGCTCACCAACCCTGACGACCTCTTGACCACCGGCATCGAAGTCGAAGCTCGCCCACCTGGCAAGAAGCTCAAGCGACTCTCGCTGCTCTCCGGTGGTGAGCGCTCTCTCACCGCTGTTGCGTTCTTGGTGGCACTCTTTAAGTCGCGTCCTAGCCCGTTCTACGTCATGGACGAAGTCGAGGCAGCTCTCGATGACGTCAACCTTGGTCGCTTGATCGAGGTGATGAAGGAACTGCAGGACAGCAGCCAGCTGATTGTGATTACTCACCAGAAGCGCACGATGGAAATTGCGGACGCGCTCTACGGCGTCACGATGCGCGGTGACGGTGTTTCTGCAGTCATTAGCCAGCGACTTGCTGACGTGAGGGATAGCGCTTAACCATGGCATTCATGAAGCGGTTCTTTGGCCGTGCTGATGCAGTGGAAACTCCTCAAGACGACGTTGTCCTTGATGAAGTTGCAGAAGAAGTTTCAGACGCAGTTTCAGACGCAGTCTCTAGCGGCGTCGCATTTGAGGCCGAGTTAGCTCCAGAACCCAAGAAGAAGCTGCGCGATCGCCTCGGTCGCACTTCAGGTGGTTTCTCGCAGGCGTTGAAGTCCGCATTCGGCGCACGCACTGACGAAGAGATTTGGCAAGGCGTCGAGGATGCTCTGCTCATGGCAGACGTTGGTCTCGCGGCCACCACCAAGATTGTCGCCGCAGCGCGCAAGCGCGCCGGTCGCACTGCATCTGAAGAACAGGTGCGCGCAGCGCTTAAGCAAGAGGTCCTGACTATTCTCAACAACTTCGACGACCGTGACGTGCACGGCTCTGAAGACGGCATCTCTGTGGTGCTCGTCGTCGGTGTCAACGGCACTGGCAAGACGACCTCTACTGGCAAGCTCGCCAAGCGTTGGGTCGACGAAGGCAATGCAGTAGTGCTTGGCGCCGCCGATACTTTCCGTGCCGCTGCTGCTGACCAGCTTGAGACCTGGGCGCAGCGCGCTGGTGCCGACATTGTGCGTGGTCCCGAGAATGGCGATCCAGCTGCTGTCGCCTTCGACGCAGTAGCGCGCGGAATCGAGACCAACGCAGATGTGGTTTTGCTCGACACGGCGGGCCGTTTGCATACCAAGGCTGGCCTGATGGATGAGCTTTCGAAGATTCGTCGCGTGGTTGAGCGCAAAGCCGCCATCGATGAAGTGCTCCTCGTCATTGACGCGACCACCGGCCAAAACGGTGTCGCACAGGCCAAGGTGTTCGCAGAAGCCGTAGATGTCACCGGCATCGTCCTCTCAAAGCTCGACGGTTCCGCCAAGGGCGGCGTCGTGGTCGCGGTTCAGGAACTGCTCGGTGTGCCAGTCAAGTATGTTGGCATCGGTGAAGGCGCTGACGATCTCATCGACTTCAACCCCGACGACTTCGTCGACGCGTTGTTTGCTTAGGGAATGTGATGTCTGAACCGCGCGCTCCTCGTTTTGATCGACGCCAGTTGGTGCGCAGTTACGCGCTCAATCTGGCGGTTCTGCTGCTGCCGACCATCGCAGTCCTCAACACCGCCTACGGCTCACTCGTCTTCCCGATCTACTTCATTGTGTTCGTGCTCGGCGTGACCAACTACATGCGCGATGACCTCATCGAGAAGTCCAAAGGGCTGGCGGGATTGCTCGGCTGCGGCACAGTTCTCTTGCTGCTGATTCCGTTCGTCATCGTTTTGTACGTGACGCAGGCGTAAATAACTCCCGTATAGCCCATTTGAGCGTGAAATCAAGCACGCGTTGCCCAGCTTCGTAACATTCGTAACATTCCCGACCCCAACTTGTAACGCAATGTCGGTGCTTGTCACATTTCAGAAATCACTTTACGTGTCATCGCGAAACATCGAGAGCGCACTGTTCGCCTAGTCGCTAGAACCATCTGCGATAACCAACAGATTCTCGATACTGAAAGAAGGTGTGACATGCCGGATATCAACACCGGTGACACTGCCTGGGTCTTGATGAGTGCTGCACTCGTCTTGCTCATGACTCCCGGACTTGCATTTTTCTACGGCGGCATGGTCCGTGCCAAGAGTGCGCTGAACATGATGATGATGTCGTTCGCATCGATTGCGGTCGTGTCAGTGCTGTGGGTCTTCTACGGATTCTCATTCACTTTCGGCGATTCAGGCAGCAGCCCATACTTCGGATCATTCGATCTCTCCGGCCTGACCAGCACCGTCAACGACATGACCGCCAACGGCGCGTACTACCCAATCCCAGTGTTGGCTTTTGCGGCCTTCCAGCTCATGTTCGCGATCATCACGCCGGCGCTGATCTCTGGCGCGATTGCTGATCGCGCAAAGTTCGCTACCTGGGTGATTTTCGTCGCGATCTGGGTGACGATTGTGTACTTCCCAGTCGCTCACTGGGTATTCGACTTCGGCAGCACAGACACGAGCGGCGCTGGCTGGCTCGCTGCCAAGGGCGTTCTCGATTTCGCCGGCGGTACCGCTGTGCACATCAATGCAGGCGCTGCTGGTCTGGCACTCGCACTTGTGCTCGGCAAGCGCGTCGGATTCAAGCGCGAAGCAATGCGTCCACACTCACTGCCGCTCGTACTTCTCGGTGCAGGCTTGCTGTGGTTCGGCTGGTTTGGATTCAACGCCGGTAGTGCTCTCGGCGCCAACGGCACGGCTGCACTTGCACTGATCAACACGCAGGTAGCGACCGCGGGAGCTCTTGCGGGCTGGTTGATTGTCGAGAAGATTCGTGATGGTCATGCCACCTCCCTTGGCGCCGCATCTGGCGCCGTGGCAGGTCTAGTTGCGATCACGCCAGCATGTGCGTTCGTTGCTCCATGGGCAGCAGTCGTCATCGGTCTCATCGCAGGCATCCTGTGCTCGCTGGCAGTCAGCCTTAAGTACAAGTTCGGTTATGACGATTCGCTCGACGTCGTCGGCGTCCACCTCGTCGGTGGTCTATGGGGAACGCTGTCCATCGGCTTCTTCGGCACCACGGCGGCAACCTCGTGGGGCGCCAACGGTCTGTTCTACGGCGGTGGCACCGAACTTCTTGTGAAGCAGGCGACCGGTGCGTTTGTCGTCCTTGGCTTCAGCTTCGTCGTCACGTACATCCTCGGCTACTTGCTTGAGAAGACAATCGGCTTCCGCATCTCACGTGATGAAGAAATCGAAGGCGTCGATGTCACGTCACACGCTGAAAGTGCATACGAACTCGATAGCCGATCAGGCAGCGGCCTGGGCGGCATCCTCGCTGGAACCAAGTCGGAGGGCTAAAGATGAAACTCGTCACAGCAATTGTTAAGCCATTCAAACTCGATGACATCAAGGCAGCGCTCGAGACTCAAGGCATTCACGGAATGACTGTCTCCGAAGCCAGCGGCTACGGCCGTCAGCGCGGGCACACTGAGGTTTACCGAGGCGCTGAGTACACCGTCGATCTTGTTCCCAAGGTGCGCATCGAAGTCCTGGTGGACGACGCGGACGTGGATACGGTTGTCGATTCGATCGTCGCCGTGGCACAGACGGGCCGGATTGGGGACGGCAAAGTCTGGGTTATGCCGGTCGAGCAGGTGATCCGTGTTCGAACTGGGGAGCGCGGTCCTTCCGCTCTCTAGGTGAGACGCTGGCCGAGGTCATCGCAGACGCTGATCTCGGCCAGCATTCACACCCAGCATTCACACCCAGCATTCACGGCAGGGTTAACACTGACGTAATACAAGCGGCAACATTGCGAAATGCGGAGAATGCACTCTTTGCCCGTTCATCAAGCGATGAGAGGGATGAAATGCACTTCAATGCAGTCGACACTGTGTGGCTGATGACCTGCTCGGCACTGGTTCTCCTGATGACGCCGGGACTGGCTCTGTTTTATGGCGGCATGGTCAGAGCCAAGAGCGTTCTCAACATGATGATGATGAGCTTCGCCTCTATCGGCGTCGTGACGCTCATCTGGGTGTTCTATGGCTATTCGCTGGCATTTGGTCCAGATCACGGCTTGGGCTTCGTTGGCGACTTCAGCGACCTTGGACTTAGTAATGCCTTAGTGAGCACGATAGGCGCGGAAGGCCACCAAGTGCCGACTCTTGTGTTTGCCTTCTTCCAGCTCACATTCGCAATCGTCACGACCGCGCTTCTGAGCGGTGCTGTCGCCGATCGCATCAAGTTCACAGCTTGGCTCGCACTCATCGCAGCCTGGGTGACATTCATTTACATCCCGCTTGCGCATATGGCGTTTGCCTCACAGAACGGAGACGGTGGTTTGTTTATCGATCGTCTCGGCGTTCTGGATTTCGCCGGAGGTACCGCAGTCGAAATCAACAGCGGCGCATCGGCGTTGGCGCTCGCGCTGGTGATCGGCAAGCGTGTCGGTTTTAAGCGCGACCCAATGCGTCCGCACAGCTTGCCGCTGGTTTTGCTTGGTGCAGGTCTGCTGTGGTTCGGCTGGTTCGGCTTTAACGCCGGTTCTGCGCTGGCTGCGACTGGCGTCGCAGTCGTTGCAATCTTCAATACCCAAATTGCCGCGGCGGCAGCCGCACTGTCGTGGATTGCCGTCGAATGGAAACGCGATGGTCGACCTACAACTCTTGGCGTAGCTTCTGGTGCAGTCGCCGGTGCAGTCGCGATTACACCTTCGTGTGGCTATGTCACTCCGATGGGCGCATTGGTCATTGGCCTTGTCGCTGGCGCTGTGTGTGCCTGGGCGATTGGCCTTAAGTACCGATTCGGTTATGACGACTCGCTCGATGTTGTTGGTGTGCACGGTGTCGGTGGCGCGGTCGGCATGCTCGCGATTGGACTGATCGCCTCGTCGACTGCCAACGATGCCATCGGCGATGGGCTCTTCAACGGCGGGGGAGCGGGACAGCTCGTGCGACAGACTGTTGGCATCGCACTCACTGCCGCATTCGCGTTTGCTGGCACCTGGCTTATCGCAACCATCATCGATCGCCTCATTGGCTTGCGCATCGATACCGAAGCTGAGATCGCCGGCGTCGATACTGCGGAGCATGCGGAGTCTGCCTACGACTTCGCAGGCGTGGTCGGTGCCGGTCATGTCGGCGGCTCTCACCACTCTGGTGGCCATTTGAACTTCAGACGAAATCACGAGGAGTAGTCATGAAACTAGTAACCGCAATTGTGAAGCCTTTTAAGCTCGAGGACATCAAGAGCGCGCTTCAGGAACAAGGCGTACACGGCATGACCGTTTCAGAAGCAAGCGGCTACGGCCGTCAGCGTGGACACGTTGAGGTTTACCGCGGTGCGGAATACACCGTGGATCTTGTTCCGAAGGTGCGCCTCGAGATTCTCGCGGAAGATCGAGACGTTGACATGATCATTGACACAATCTTGCTCACTGCTCAGACTGGTCGTATCGGCGACGGCAAAGTGTGGGTGACTCCAGTCGAACAGGTCATTCGTGTCCGTACTGGCGAGCGCGGCGAAACCGCGCTGTAGTCAAGCCAGTTTTAGAGCCAGTTTTATTGTCATGGTCGATCTCGCAGCAGTCACCGAGTCGTTTCGTGCCGACAAGGCGCGCCTGACGGCTCGCGATGTCGCATCGACTGATGAAGTCCGAAGTCAGCTAGTCAAGCTTCATAACGAATGGCTTGACGCAATTGCGACTGCAGCAGGAATCGATTCAGCTCGCGTTGCCCTGGTGGCGGTCGGCGGTTTCGGTCGCAGTGAATTGTGTGCACAGAGCGACCTCGACTTATTGCTGCTGCATCACCCAGATGAAGTTCCGTCTGTCATGGCCTCGCTGGCGGACAAGATCTGGTATCCGATCTGGGACTGCGGCATTGCTCTTGATCACTCTGTGCGCGACACAGCTCAGGCTCGGAAGCTCGCCGGTAACGATCTCAAAGTGGTGCTGGGACTTCTGGATGCTCGCACTGTTTCTGGTGATGACAGCCTCACGCAGTCTCTGCGTGCGAGCGTGCTTGCCGACTGGCGTGCGATGGCCAAGGACCGCCTCGCAGACTTGAAAGAAACCGTCGATGAGCGACGCGCTCGGCTCGGGGATCTCTCTCATCTGCTCGAGCCAGATCTCAAAGAGGCGTACGGCGGTCTGCGTGACGTCACAGTCCTGCGCGCCATCTCGGCGAGCTGGCTGACGGACGCAGACCACGCAAGCGCGTCGGCTGCCGCAGAGCAGTTGTTGACTATTCGCGATGGCCTGCATCGCATCACGGGTCGCAGCACGGATCGGCTTTCGATGCATGATCAGTCTGAAGTGGCGATGCTTCAAGGCATCGGTACGGATGATGACTTGTTGCGCAACGTGTTTTCCGCCGGTCGATCCATTGCAGTGGCGTCGGACATTGCCTGGCACCGTGTTCAGCGTCTCACCAAGAAGACTTCTCGACTACGACGGATTGGTGCAGCTCGCGATGAGCGCACACCGCTAGCTGATGGCGTAGTTGTGCAGTCGGGCGAGGTCGTACTGGCGCGGGAAGCGAAGCCGAGCGAAGACCCAGTGTTGGTTTTGCGTGCAGCCGCTGCCGCCGCGCAGGCGGGCCTCCCACTGGCACCGCACACGGTCGAACGTCTTGCAGCAGAGTGCCCGCCACTGTCGCGTCCTTGGCCACAAGATGCTCGCGCAGCTCTCGTCTCCCTGCTCGGTGCTGGCACAGGTGCCATTCAAGTGTGGGAGTCTCTCGACCAAGCTGGAATTGTTGAGAAGCTCTTGCCGCACTGGGATGTGATTCGGGCTGCGCCACAGCGCAACGCATTGCACATCTTCACAGTCGATCGCCACTCATTGGAGTGTGCCGTGCAGGCTGCACGACTCACGCGCAATGTCAGCCGACCGGACCTCTTGCTCGTTGGCGCCCTGTTTCATGACATCGGAAAAGCTCGCGGCGAAGACCATTGCGGCAAAGGTGCTGCGCTCATGCAGCACATTGCTCCTGCGTTGGGTTTCTCCGTGGGTGACACAGAAGTCCTTGTCGCCATGGTGCAGCACCATTTGTTGTTAGCTGAGTCGGCGACGAGACGTGATCTTGATGATCCAGCGACGATCGAGTTTGTTGCAGAAAGCGTCAAGACGCACGAAGTGCTCGATCTTTTGCACAACCTGACGATGGCAGATTCGCTTGCGACCGGCCCACAAATTTGGAGTGACTGGAAAGCTCGACTCATCGAGTCGCTCGTCAATCGCACGCATGCGATGCTCGAAGGCGACGTTGTTGACTCAGTGTCGTCGCTAGCGCAGAGATTCCCGTGGCCGATTGAAAAGGGTAACGACAGCATTCACGTCACGGTCGATGGTGGCACTGCGGTCGTCCACATCGCGGTCACCGACCGCGTCGGTCTTGTCGAAGCAGTCGCAGGTGCATTGTCATTGCAGCGACTCGATGTGCGAACAGCGAATCTCGATACGGTCGATGGCGTTGCGCTTCAGGAGTGGCTCGTCGCGCCCCAGTTCGGCGATGCACCTCAGCCCGAAATCATCCGTACCGAAATCGCTCTGGCGCTGAGTGCCATCGCGCAGGTGGAAGATCGAATCTCGCGACTTCGCGCAGTTCGGCCTGCTCGAAGAGGATTCATCCCGCCACCGCCACGTATTCGACTATTGCCTCATGCATCACAGCGCTCGACCGTCGTCGAGGTCCGTGCTCACGACGCGCCAGCGTTGCTTTTCAGAGTCACGGCAGCGGTCGCACACCTGGGCGTCTCTATTACCTCTGCTCGCGTTCTTACGCTCGGATCTGAGGTTGTCGACGTCCTGTACTTGCAGGATGTAACCGCTCAACCACTCTCCGTAACGCACGCCGATGAGGCAATTGCCGCAATTAGCGCGGCACTCCACGAAGACACGACACCTGACCAATAGCCTTTGCCTCGATTTACCGGAGGAAGCATGTTTGGCCAACTGTCAGAAAGACTCAGCGCGACTTTTCGCACTCTTCGTGGCAGGGGCAAGCTCTCCGAATCTGATGTAGCCGAGGTCATCAAAGAAATTCGTGCGGCGCTTCTGGACGCTGACGTTGCGCTTCCTGTCGTGCGGGATTTCAGCGAGCGGATTCGCGAACGCGCCATCGGCATCGAAGTTTCGCAGTCACTCAATCCTGGGCAACAAGTTGTCAAGATTGTGCACGAAGAACTGGTGCAGATTCTCGGTGGCGAGCAGCGACGATTGCGTTACGCCAAGAAGCCACCGACCGTCATCATGCTCGTCGGCCTCCAGGGCGCAGGTAAGACGACTCTTGCTGGCAAGCTCGCTAAGCACCTTGCTGGACAGTCGCACACCCCGCTGCTTGTAGCGGCGGACTTGCAGCGCCCCAACGCAGTCGATCAGCTCAAGGTGGTCGCCGACAACGCGAAGGTTGCGTTCTTCGGACCCGAGGCCGGCAATGGCGTTGGAGATCCCGTTGCAGTCGCTTCTCAGGCGTTGACCTACGCGCAGCAGAAGTTGCATGACATTGTCATCATCGACACCGCAGGTCGTCTGGCCGTCGATGAAGATCTCATGGACCAAGCTCGCAAGATTCGCGATGCAGTCAATCCAGACGAAGTGCTCTTCGTTGTCGACGCCATGATCGGTCAAGACGCTGTCAACACTGCTAGCGCCTTCCAGGACGGCGTTGGTTTCGATGGCGTTGTCCTCACCAAACTCGATGGCGATGCCCGCGGTGGTGCTGCTCTGTCGATTCGCCAGATCACTGGCGCACCGATTATGTTCGCCAGCACCGGCGAAAAGCTCGCTGACTTCGAACCCTTCTACCCGGAGCGCATGGCTTCGCGCATTCTCGATCTTGGTGACGTTATGTCTCTTATCGAGCAGGCCGAGCGCAGCATTGACGCTGACAAGCGCGAGAAGTTCGCTGCCAAGATGGCTTCTGGTGATGACTTCACCCTCGAGGACTTCCTCGATCAGTTGCTGGCAGTCAAGAACATGGGACCACTCGGCAAGGTGCTCGGCATGCTCCCAGGCGCTGGTCAGATGACGAAGCAGATCGACTCAGTCGATGACAAAGACATGGATCGCACCGCCGCCATCATCCGTTCAATGACGCCAGCTGAGCGCACCAATCCAAAGATTCTCAATGCCTCGCGTCGACTTCGTATCGCAAATGGGTCGGGCACCAAAGTTTCTGATGTCAACAGCCTGGTCGATCGCTTCGCTATCGCGCAGAAGATGATGAAGCAAATGGCTAAGGGCGGAATGCCGCAGATGCCTGGCATGCCGGCCATGCCGGGAATGCCAGCAGGTGGCGGCGCGCCACGACGCCCACAACAGCAAGTTCAAAAGAAGAAAAGCCGCAGCGGCAATCCCGCAAAGCGCGCGGCGGAAGAGTCGGGGGAGAACTTCAAACTTCCAGGGGCCTTTAAGGGGCTCGTGGATTAGTGCACAACTAGAAAGGAAACATAGTGAGTATGTGGACAGTGCACGGAGATGGCAAGTCAGTCACTCCTGGTGAAGTGGTAGCTCCAAACGAACGTTTGAGCTGGCCTCGCACAATCGGCCTCGGCATTCAGCACATCGCTGCAATGTTCGGCGCCACCTTCTTGGTACCAATCATCACCGGTTTTTCACCGAGCACAACGCTGTTGTTCTCAGGTATCGGTACGTTGCTCTTCGTCTTCTTGACCGGCAACCGCGTGCCTTCCTACCTTGGTTCATCATTTGCGTTCCTCGGTCCAATTGCAGCGGCTAAAGCTGGCGGCACTGACATTGCCTTGGCGCTCGGCGGCATTGTTGCTACCGGTCTCGTGCTGGCATTGATTGGTTTCATCGTGACTCAGGTTGGCCATCAGTGGATCAACACATTCATGCCTCCAGTGGTCACCGGTTCGATCGTTGCGATCATCGGTTTCAACCTTGCGGGTGTGGCGAAGTCAGAGCTCGCATTGCAGCCTGGCGTCGGCGTGATCACCATGATTTCCATCTTGGCAATCGCAGTCATCTTCCGTGGCTTCATTGCTCGCTTGTCAATCATCCTTGGCGTCATCGTCGGTTACGTCGTGGCTGTTTTGACTGGTGTTATGCCTGCTGAAGCTGGAGACACGATTTCTGGTGCAGCCTGGTTTGGCCTTCCAACCTTCACAACGCCTGCATTCAGCATGAACGCCATCATCTTGTTCCTCCCTGTCGTACTCGTTCTCATCGCTGAAAACGTGGGTCACGTCAAGGCTGTCGCAAACATGACTGGTGACGATCTCGATCCATACATCGGCCGCGCGCTGATGGCCGACGGAATCGCAACCACGCTTGCTGGTGCAGGTGGCGGTTCAGGCACCACGACGTACGCTGAAAACATCGGCGTTATGGCAGCTACTCGCGTCTACTCAACCATTGCCTACGCAGTCGCTGGTGTTGGCGCAATCGTCTTGTCACTCTCACCAAAGCTCGGCGCGGTTCTGTCGTCAGTTCCAGTCGGCGTGCTCGGTGGTGCAGGAACGATTCTGTTCGGCATGATCGGTGTTCTCGGTGCAAAGATCTGGATCGAAAACAAGGTTGATTTCAACGACTCGACCAACATCATGATCGCAGCCATCACGCTGATCGTCGGTATCGCAGATATCTCGTTCACTGTTGGTGACTTCACCTTCAACGGCATCATCAACGGTACGCTCGTTGCCGTGATCGGCCACGCTGTGTTCCGTTCGATTGCTCGCTCTCGCGGCACCACGACGGTCCACTAGTTCTCAACGTTCCACAACTGAGGCGTCGACGATTCGGTCGGCGCCTCAGTGCTTATGGGGCTCAATTCGGACGTTCAATCCGCAACACAGAGTTCTTGAAAACTTTGCAGATAAGTGTCCGCATCGTGGACTATCCACTGACTCACCCCACGAGCGATTGGGCTTGGCTCTAACTTTGCGCCCATGACAACCACCCCCGCAATCACGGCCGAATCTTTCGGCCCCGCGACCGCTCTGCGATGTCGCGAATGCGGCACCGACTATGCATTGGGCGCGGCATACTCGTGCGCCGAGTGCTTTGGGCCGCTCGAAGTTGCTTACAACTTCGGCACTGTTACTCGAGAGCAGATTGCGGCTGGCCCTCAGAACATGTGGCGCTATGCGCCGCTCCTCCCAGTGGCTGCCTGGGTCGCTGACGAACCAAATCTCAATCCTGGCCTCACCAAGCTCATTAAGGCTGACAATCTCGCCAAGGCCCTCGGCATCACGGGCACTCTTTGGGTTAAGGATGACTCCGGCAATCCGACGCACTCGTTCAAGGATCGCGTCGTCGCCGTCGCACAGCATGCAGCTCGCCGACTCGGCCGCACGACTCTCGCGTGCGCTTCTACTGGCAACCTTGCCAACGCCGTTGCTGCGGCTGCGGCGCGCGCTGGCCAAGACTCGGTCGTGCTGATTCCATCGAATCTTGAAGCCGGCAAGACCATCACCACCGCGACCTACGGCGGCACGCTGCTCGCCGTCGAAGGTAACTACGACGACGTCAATCGCTTGTGCTCAGAGCTCATCGGCGAATCGATCACCGACACGTGGGGCTTCGTTAACGTCAATCTACGCCCGTACTACGCCGAAGGCTCGAAGTCGCTCGGTTACGAAATCGCGGAACAGCTTGGTTGGCGTTTGCCGGATCAGGTTGTGATTCCAGTCGCTTCTGGCTCACTTCTCACCAAGGTCGACAAGGCATGGCGTGAACTCACATCACTTGGTCTCGTCGAGGAGCACGAGTACGCGGTCTACGGTGCGCAGGCGACTGGCTGCAACCCAGTGGCGCAGGCATTCCGCGAAGGCATGGAAGTCGTTCGTCCAGTCAAGCCAAACACCATCGCCAAATCGCTGGCGATCGGCAACCCTGCCGACGGTCCGTACGCTCTTGATGCTGCTCGTCGCACCCACGGCGCAATCGAAGACGTCACCGACGAGGAAGTCGTCGAAGGCATTCGTTTGCTCGCTGAGACCGAGGGCGTCTTCGCTGAGACCGCTGGTGGCGTGACTGTCGCAGTGCTGCGCAAGCTGCTGGCTACCGGTCAGCTCGATCCAAGCAAAGAAACTGTTCTCATCAACACGGGTGACGGCCTCAAGACTCTCGACGCTGTTGCGGAAGTCGTGGGTCCATCAGCTATCGTCAAGCCATCGCTGGAATCTGCAGTCGAAGCACTCGACTCAATCTCGTCGAACACTAAGTAGGAGCTACGCATGAGCGTCACCGTTCGTATCCCAACCATTCTTCGTCCTTACGCAGATGGTGCATCAAGTGTTGAGGTTGAGCCAGCTGGTGCAAGCACGCTTACTGATGTGCTCGCTGCTCTCGAAGCGAAGGCCCCAGGCATCAGCGCTCGCATCGTCGATGACTCAGGTGCACTCCGCCGTTTCGTCAACGTCTATGTCGGTGATGACGACGTGCGCTTCCTCGATGGTCTGGCGACCGTTATTGCAGCAGGCTCAACGGTGTCGGTGATTCCAGCCGTCGCCGGCGGCTGCTAACTTGCCGACCACTTAATTCTCTGCGCAAGGATTTCTATGTCTGACTCTTCCCCAACGTCTGCTCGCTCATTCCTTGAATCTGCTCGCGCGTGGTTCACCAAAGGGGCAGAAGCGGAATGCGCTGGGCTAGAGCCGGGCTGGGAGTACCTCGATATCAATGAATTCATCGAGACGCCGGCCGAAGCGGCTGCGTGGATCGAAGTCGAACCTGCAGACGCAATGCAGGGCGCTGAGGCCGAAATCGAAATCAAGCCTTTGCGCGACCCCCGTGCTCAGCGAGTAGACGTCACCGAAGGTCTCGCAGACATCGTCGGCGACGTCATTAGCGATATCGAGGCCGCTGGAGATGACATCGATCCGACGATTCTCATCAACAAGCGTGGCAAGCACGTCATCACTGTTATCTCTGGCAAGGGTGGCGTCGGCAAGACCACGGTTCTCCTGGGTCTCGCAGGTGCAGCGGCTTCGCAAGGTCAGCGAGTTCTTCTCATCGATTTGGATCCACAGGGATCGCTGACGCTGGCAGCAGTTGATGGCCATGTGGGTCGTTCGGTTCGCGACGCATTCGACGATGTATCAGTCTCTCAAGTTGTCGTGCCAGCGCATTGGGAAGATTTCAAAGGCTCAGTCGACATCGCACCGTCGAACCGTCAGCTCGCGCAAGTCGATCTACCTGTCTCTGCATTGCACGCACACAGCATCTTGGTGCACCGACTAGGTGACCTGTCTCAGTACGACTTGGTCCTCGTCGATGCCCCGGCGACTCTCGCGACTCTCTCGTTTGAGGCAGTTGCACTCGCACACAGCGTTTTGATCGTGACCGAACCAACTCGTTTCGGCCTCAGTAGCGCGGCTGATGCTCAGGAGTTTGCGAATATCGCCCGTCGTGGCAAGCGCAACTGGGGTCGCAGCGTTCACGTCTTGCTCAACAAGTTCGATGATTCTGAAGAAAGCGCGTATCGCGCGAAGGAACTGCGTAGCAACTTTGGAAGCGCTGTGCTCTCAACGATGATCGACGTCTCGGACGAAATCAATTTCGCAAACGGCGCCGGCGTACCTGTTCAACTGGTTCCAAGTGCAGAGGCTCAGTGGGCTGCCGGGCAGTTCAGCTCGATCTTGAAGCGGCTCACTCGATAGCGTCGAGAACAACCGCACAATTGAGTTTCGTTGCGTCCTGCGCGAAATGAGTGCGTTGGTGTTTGAGCCAGGCTTCAATATGTGGACGACTTACCTCTCCATCGCGATTGATGACGCGCACTGCGCCGGTCTCATCGTCGAGATCTAGCCACACGCTGACATCTGCCACTTCGCGAATATGCCGCGCACCTGCGCCGACACCTTCGATGATCAAGCAACGTGGGGGAGTGCGTTGGACTGTTGGATTCCAGGTGTTGGTTTCCCAGTTCCAGGTGGCGAAGACCAATGTCGTGTGTTGGCGAAACGGTTCGATGATGTCACGTACGACTCGATGGAAGAGTTCGTCAGATAGAGGTGAATTCCAACCTTCATACAAGTCGTCCATATGAATGACGAGGCAATCCTCTAGCGACTGCGCCAACTGCGCGGCGAATGTCGTCTTGCCGGCACCTGCTGGACCGTCGATGACAATCACGAGCCCCTGCGCATCGACAGCGGAGATGGCCGCGTGCACTCGAGCTAGATTTTGCATGGAAACTTCCCTCAACCTTCAGTGCTAAAAGACTAGGCTGCCCACGACAGTAGGAGAAACAGTGGTTGAGCGATCGCCTTTTGATTTGAGTGGGTTGCGTGGCCTCGTCACGGGCGCAGGCGATCCGGATGGCATTGGCTTTGCGGCTGCGAAGATGCTTGTGTCGCTCGGCGCCAGAGTCTTTATTACCTCAACAACAGGTCGTATCTTCGATCGCGCTGCGTCGCTGCATGGTCCGCGCGTCCACATCGATGCAAGCGTCGCCGATCTCACTGATCCAGCTCAAGCGCACTCAATTGTTGAACAAGCTGCTGTCGATGGCCTCGATTTTGTTATTAACAATGCGGGTATGACGAGCAAGTCGTTTGATGCTGGTAACTCTGGTGAGATCGGAACGATTGAGAATCTCAGTCTTGATGGTTGGCGTTTGTCGCTTCAAAGAAATCTCGACACAGCTTTTCACGTCACCCAAGCTGCGCTGCCATATTTGAAGAACAGCGACTCTGGTCGATTGATTTATGTTTCTAGTGTCACGGGTCCGCTGATGGCAATGGAAGGCGACGTCGCGTATGCAGCAGCCAAAGCTGCGGTGGTAGGCATGATGCGCTCGGTAGCACTCGACGTGTCTCAGTACGCTATTACGGCGAACGCTGTGCTCCCGGGTTGGATTGCTACTTCATCTCAGACGGATGTTGAGAAAGTTGAAGGGGAGTCGACGCCGCTTCGTCGCAGCGGAACTCCAACCGAAGTTGCATCGGCGATTGCGTGGCTGTGCTCTCGGCATTCTGGATATGTGACTGGCCAAACGATCGTGGTCGATGGCGGCAATTCGATTAGGGAAATGCGGGCAAATAACCGTTGAAACGATTTTGAAGCGATAATTCACGCTTCCTAACCGTGTCAATATGAGTTTTTCCAAGTTTCTTCCAAGAAAACGGCCTAATGAACTTGACTCACCGTCGAGGGATTTGGAACTCTTAGCCCCGATTCGTGGGGAATCAGATATAAAAACAAAGCTCACAGCAGAGCGCTACCTGCGCTGTGCTGTTAACAAGCACGAGAGAAGGGGAAGTCGAGTGCGACTTCGTACATTCCAAGCGATTACCGCAGTAGCGGCAGTGATTATTGGTTCACTGCCGGTATTCGGTGCAATCGCAGCACCAGCCGCGGCTGCTGCGCCTGAAGCCCCTCACATCAACCTGACCCAGACGGACCTTGAGTTCATCCTGGATCAGGTTTTGATTGGTGAGGCTCACGCTAACCGCACGCGTACCGCGACCGGTTACTCCTCTAGCTGCTTGACTGCTGCAGATATTCCTGCCGGCCGTCTCGCGCTTACCTACCCATACCAGGTGACGCAGCCATGGGGTATCCGTCAGGTTGACGGCCGCTGCAACAGCCTCGTTCCTGGTCAGAGCCAGTGGGGCGCTTCAGACAATCTGTTCCCACGTTTGGTTCCTGCGAACCATCGCGCTAATTACGCAGTGGGCCAGAACGTCACCGACGGCACCGCTCGCGAAGTCTCGAACATGATCGTTGACCAGACGAGCAGCAACCCTGCCGCACAGGCAGTTGCTACCCGCCTCGGTTTCGGTTCGTCAGCAGTGACCAACCCAACCAATGGTCTTCCTTCTTCGCTCTACCAGATTTACAACATCGCTCCAGCGTTCGGTGTCTCTGCACCTTCGAACAGCTGGTTCACGTTGTTCGGTCAGTTCTTCGATCACGGTCTCGACCTAGTTCCTAAAGCGAACTCAGGCTCGGTCATGATTCCTCTGACCCCAGAAGATCCACTGTATGTTGTTGGTAGCCCTACCAACTTCATGATGTTGACCCGTGCACTCACCTCTAACGGCGAGAGCATCAACCTCACGACCCCATACGTCGATCAGAACCAGACCTACACCTCTGTTCCATCGCATCAGGTATTCCTCCGCGAATACACCCTGGTTGGCGGCCGCCCATACGCGACCGGTGCTCTCCTCGATGGCAAAGACGGTGCAGTCTCTAACGGTGGTCTCCCAACCTGGGCAGAAGTCAAGGCTCAGGCCGCGGCTCTCCTCGGTATCCAGCTCACCGACTACGACATCACCAGCATCCCAACCGTTATCACCGACCAGTACGGCAAGTTCACGCCTGCCGCTAACGGTGCTGCTCAGCTTTTGAGCAACGCTAATGCTGCGATTCCTGGCTCACTCGTTTCACCAATCACCACCGCTGGCGCCAAGCCAACCGGTCACGCGTTCTTGGATGACATTGCACACGCTGCAGTTCCATTCGGCAGCGGTGGCGCTCAGAAGCTTCCAGACGTTGACTCGGCAGTTGGTTTGACTGGTTCTTCAGCTACTTACTACGACAACGAACTTCTCGAAGCTCACTACATCACGGGTGATGGTCGCGGTAACGAAAACATTGGTCTTACCTCGATCCACCACATCTTCCACTCTGAGCACAACACCGTTATGGCTGACATCAAGGCACTCGCTGCTACGTTGCCAGGCACCAGCACGGCTCGCCTCAACCAGTGGCAGCAGAACATCGGTGGCCAGACTGTATGGAACGGCGAGCGCTTGTTCCAGGCAGCGCGTATGGTGACTGAAGCTGAATACCAGCACTTGGTCTTCGGTGAATTCGCTCGTCGCTTCCAGCCACAGTTGGCTCCATTCGCTGGTTACTTCACCACCGTCAACGCTGACATTCCTGCTGAATTCGCGCACGCTGTGTACCGCTTCGGTCACTCGATGCTCAACGAGCAGGTTGCACGTACCGACGAAGCTGGTGCAGACCAGTCAATGGATCTGATTCCGGCGTTCTTGAACCCGAAGTCATGGCGTCAGAGTGGTACCTACAGCGGTACTACTAACAACCTGACCGCGTACAACACGTGGACCCCATTCCAGGGTGCAGGTGCAGTCGCAAAGGGCATGACCTCACAGCGTTCGAACGAAATCGACGAATTCACGACCGAAGCACTGCGCAACAACTTGGTCGGTCTTCCGCTCGACCTTGCAACGTTGAACATGACTCGTGCCCGTGAAACTGGTACTCCTTCGCTGAACGAATTCCGTCGCGCGATCTACAACAAGACCCGCAACGTCGCTCTCCGTCCTTACCGTTCATGGTACGAATTCGGCACCAAGCTCCGTAACCCAGAATCATTGGTCAACTTCGTGGCTGCTTACAGCACCCACCCAACGATCACTGGTGCTGCAGACCGTGCAGCGAAGCGTGCGGCAGCTGCTGCACTCATCGACAACACGACTGCAACCGGTTACGCCTTCTTGCATGACACCACGACTGTTAACGCAGGTTCGGCAAAGGATCTCGAAAACATCGACCTCTGGGTCGGTGGCTTGGCAGAGCGTCCAGCACTAGGTTTGCTTGCAGGTATCTTGGGTACGACGTTCGACTACGTGTTCACAAACACTTT
>JBDLPZ010000055.1:0-5665 GCA_039800825.1 Actinomycetota bacterium | reverse complement strand
AGGGGTCGTGAGTCGCAACCAAAACCAGCATGCCATCGGCGGCCGCCGCACGGAAGATCTTCGCCACCTCCAGTGAGTTCTTCGAATCGAGAGCCCCCGTAGGTTCGTCGGCGAGGAGGATTCGTTTACAGCCGGCAAGTGCTCTGGCGATTCCGACTCGTTGTCGCTGTCCGCCCGAGACTTCCGAGGGTAGGCGATCCGACAGAGACGCTACGCCGACCGCCTCTAGGCGACGCTTTACCTCGCCATCTATTTCATCAGGGTGCCATTGCAGCAGTTCTAGCGGCAGCGAAACGTTCTCCCTCACGAGCAATTCCTCTAGGAGGTGGTGGTCTTGAAATACCACCCCAATCTTGTTCAACCTCAAGCTGGCGAACATGTCCAGATCCGAGCAATCGACCAGTTCGCCCTCTACGCAGATTTCGCCGCTGGTAGGTGAATCCAAGCCCGCGAGAAGATTTATCAAAGTGGATTTGCCTGAGCCACTCGGACCCATGATCGCGATGAACTCTCCGAAGTGTGCTGTCAGCGAAAGGTCGTCTACTGCAGACACTGTTTCAGTCTTAGAAACGTAAGCGCGTGAAACGTGCCTCAGCGCCATCGCGGCATGTGTAGATGAATGCGGCACTTCGGTCGGCCCGAATCTCTCAGCAGCCCTGATCGGTTCGCCATGATTTCATCAGGTCGTTGTACTCGATAACGACAAGCGATTTCTCGGAGTTCTTAAGCATTGTGCGGCATGTTCCGTTACCGTCCAGACCCGTAAACCAGGAAGCGTCTGTTGAGGTCTTATTTTCCCAAGAGGACATTTCGTTTTGTGCGCCGGTACTCAGATTTAGAAGGCCTCCGCCAGCGCTCCGATAGCCGAGAAGGCCAACAAAGTTTTCGTGGACGTAGATGCAAACTTTTGCAGTCGGGCAAAGGTTGCTGCCAGCCTGGGCTGAGGTGGTCGCGTTCGCAGCCACGATTGCAAGAGCCACGCCTACTGCGATTTGCTTGAATTTCATAATGTTCTCCCGTTTCTGTGACCCGCTAGGGCCACGACTCAACCGCAATTCGGTTGGGGGAGCATTAGATGTGTTTGGCATTAGCGGCATCACACATTCCCCCGTGCGATTTTCACGAACAGTAATGCGCAAAATGCGCTGCTGTCAACGATTCAGGCAGTCTGCGGTACTAGGAGTCTTCTTTGGCTACGCGGCGGCGCTGACGCGGCGGCCGTGGTTTGCGCGGTGCATCTGATTTTGGTGCATCGCTAGTAGCTGCATCGCTGTTGCGTGGCTTGTCTGAACGTTCACCGCGTGGACGATCGTTTCGATCACCGCGACCACGTCCACCGTCACGTCCACCGTCACGACGTGGCTTGCTCTCGCTCTTCTTGCCGCCGACGTTTTCAAGCGCCTCAGCATCGAGACCTGCGCGGGTCTGTGATGCCTTCTTCAAGCGGCCCTTTGTTCCTTCAGGAATGTTGAGACCAGTGAAAACGTGTGGTGAGTTTGAGTAGGTCTCAATCGGATCGTTGAACGCAAGGCCGAGAGTCTTGTTGATGACCTGCCAGCGAGTGACATCGTTCCAGTCGACGAGAGTGATGGCGACGCCGTCTGCACCAGCGCGACCGGTGCGACCGACGCGGTGAAGGTAAGTCTTTTCGTCGTCTGGGCATTCGTAGTTGATGACATGGGTGACGCCTTCGACGTCGATACCGCGAGCGGCAACATCGGTGGCGACCATGACGTCGATCTTGCCGGCGCGCAGGGCGCGCAAAGCTTGTTCACGTGCACCTTGGCCGAGGTCGCCATGGATGGCGCCGACGGCGAAGCCGCGCTCTTCGAGGTCATCAAACAGTCGTTGAGCACTGCGCTTGGTCTTGCAGAAGATGATGCAGAGATTGCGGCCTTCGGCCTGCAGGATGCGACCGATGAGTTCTGGCTTGTCCATCGGATGTGCGCGCCAGACATGCTGCTCGATGGAGTCGACGGTGGTCGAATCGCTCGTAGCATCGATCGCGCGAATGTGCGTCGGGTTGGACATGTAGGTGCGCGCCATGCCGATGATGACGCCTGGCATCGTCGCCGAGAAGAGCATCGTCTGACGGCTCGCAGGAGTCTGCGCAAGGATGCGTTCGACGTCAGGCAAGAAGCCCATGTCGAGCATTTCGTCTGCTTCGTCGAGAACTAGTACTCGCACTGAATTGAAGTTGAGGTGCTTCTGCTTCGTGAGGTCGATGAGTCGACCGGGCGTGCCGACGACGACGTCGACGCCTTTTTCAATCGCGGCGACCTGAGGCTCATAAGCGCGACCACCGAAGAACGCTTCGATGCGCAGGTCGGTCTTAGACGCAGCGACCTGCAGGTCTTTGGCGACCTGGAGTGCGAGCTCGCGGGTCGGCACGACGACGAGAGCGCGTGGCATGCTGTTTTCGCGTGGCTGCTTGAGCACAGCTTGCAATAGAGGCAAGCCGAAGCCGAGCGTCTTGCCAGTGCCTGTCTTGGCCTGGCCGATGATGTCATTGCCGCTGAGCGCCAGTGGCAGCGTGAGCGCCTGGATCGGGAAAGTGGTGTGGATGCCAGCGGCAGCGAGGCCGTCGACAAGGGTTGGATCTAGATTGAACGAACCAAACGGCAATACATGCTGTTCAGTGTTGTTGTCTTCGGAAGACAAAATTCTCCTTGGAGCTGCGCGCCTTAAGCGCCGAATCCGACCTTGCGGGATTCAGATGCAGCAATATCGATGTAAGCGATGGATGCGGCGGGCACAACAACGGTGCGGCCGCGCTCATCAGTGAGGGAAAGCACTTCGCCCTTGGCGAGTGCTGCGTTGACGGCCTTGGTGACGAAGTCAGCGGACTCATTGACGTCGATAACGACCTCGCGCGAAGTGTTTTGGACTCCGATGCGAACTTCCATGACTTGCCTCCAATGGCGTGTGTGAACCGTCTAAGGGTAACGGGTCGCCCTGTCTTGCGTGCTCTGCCCGAAATTTGTAACCACTTTGTGTTACTCACGGGTGTTGATAAGGCATTTGGGTGGCTAATCTCCGCCCTATGACCGCTAGCACCGATCCGATGCGTGGTATTCGACTCTCCAAGGTCGAGCGCCGGGCACTGCTTATCAATGCCGCCCGTGAGGTCTTCGTGACCTACGGCTACCACGCTGCGTCGATGGACGAAATCGCCGACCGGGCCGGCGTCTCCAAGCCGGTCCTCTACCAGCACTTTGCCGACGGCAAGCTCAGCCTCTACACCGCGCTCGTGGATATGACGGGCAAGACGCTGCTCACCCGCCTGCAGGAGGCTCTCGCCTCGACCGCCGACAACCGCCAGCGTGTCTCGGCGACGATCGCGGCGTATTTCGATTTCATTGAAGATCCAGACGGCGCCTACCGATTGGTTTTCGAATCTGACCTCGCCAACGAACCGAATGTGCGCGAGAAGATTGAGTTCTACGAAGATGAGTGCGCTGTTCTTGTGAGTGCTGTCATCGCTGAGGACACTGGCTTGAGTGCCGAAGAGGCGATGATTCTCGCGGTTGGCTTGACTGGTCTCGCCGAGACAGCAGCGCGCCGCTGGTTGCGCGAAGGTCAGCGTGTGCCGAAGAAGGTCGCAGTCAATCTCGTGGCTCGCCTTGCATGGCGCGGCATCTCTGGTGTTCCGCGTTTGCCTCATCATCAGCCTGAAACTGACTAAGTGTTGGCTTAGAACAAAACTGCCGGCTCGCTGATGCGAGGCCGGCAGTTTGTGTTTTGTGGTTCTTAGTAGTTCGGGCGATCAGGTTCGATCTGGTTGACCCACGCGACGACACCACCGCCGACATGAATCGCATTTGCGAAACCTGCCGCCTTCAGTACAGCGAGACATTCAGCTGAACGCACGCCGCTCTTGCAGTGAAGCACGATCTGCTTGTCCTGCGGAAGCGTCGGCAGCACGCTGCCGTCGAGGAACTGGCCTTTAGGAATGAGCACCGAGCCAGGGATGTCGACGATTTCGTACTCAGCTGGTTCGCGGACGTCGATGAGCATGAAGTCGCGCTCGCCAGCAGCACGCTCGTCAAGCATGACCTTGAGATCCTTGACGCTGATGGTCGAATCGGCAGCTGCATCAGCGGCTTCTTCAGAAATCGCGCCGCAGAATGCGTCGTAGTCGATGAGTTCAGTGACGGTTGGATTGTCGCCACACAGCGCGCAGTTTGGATCCTTGCGGATATTCACGCGGCGGTAGTTCATCTCCAGACCGTCGTAGATCATCAATCGACCGACGAGTGGCTCGCCAATGCCGGTGAGGACCTTGATGGCTTCGGTGACCTGGATTGAGCCAATCGATGCGCACAGAACGCCGAGCACGCCGCCTTCGGCGCAGGATGGAACCATGCCTGGGGGTGGTGGCTCTGGGTAGAGGCAGCGGTAGCAAGGACCGTGTTCCTCCCAGAACACAGACGCCTGGCCTTCGAAGCGGTAGATCGAACCCCAGATGTATGGCTTGCCAAGCAGCACCGCTGCGTCGTTGACGAGGTAGCGGGTCGCGAAATTGTCCGTGCCGTCGACGATGAGGTCGTATTGCGAGAACAGGTCCATCACGTTTGATGAGTCGAGTCGCACTTCGTGGAGATTGACGGTGACGTAAGGGTTGATTTCCTTGACCGAGTCGCGGGCACTCTCAGCCTTTGATCGGCCGACGTCGCTTTGGCCGTGGATGATCTGGCGCTGCAGGTTGGACTCATCGACGGTGTCGAATTCGACGATGCCGAGAGTGCCGACGCCAGCTGCGGCGAGGTACATGAGCGCAGGGGAGCCGAGACCGCCAGCGCCGACGCACAAGACTTTTGCGTTCTTGAGGCGCTTCTGGCCGGCCATGCCGACGTCAGGGATGATGAGATGGCGGCTGTAGCGCTTCACTTCTTCAACAGTGAGGCTGTCAGCTGGGGCCACGAGTGGGGGCAGTGACACGAAAACTCCTTGGCGTTCGTGGGTTAGTTTAAGTGAGAACGCGCAGCGGGATTTTTTCGATTCAAGCTGCCCGCATTGTGGGCGCTTATTGAGCCTGTTTCGCCGTACGGATGCACGGCACGAGGGCTAGAGGTTGTCTTTGCGACCGAGATATTGGAAAGCGAACCAGCCTGGGATTGTCGGAAGCCAGAACGTGAGCAAGCGGTACAGCAAGACGGCCGACAAGGCCACGCCGCCGTCGACGCCTGCTGCGACAAGACCTGCAGTCATCACGGTCTCCACGGCGCCGATACCGCCAGGAGTCGGAGCGACTTGGCCAAGAGTTGAGCCAGCGAGGTAGACAAGCGAAATCGCCGCAAGGCCGCCTGCTCCGCCGAACGCACGGACGGACGCAATCAGCGTCGCACAGAACGCGAGGTTGAGAAGCACGATGCCGGCCATGCCAGTCGCGAGCTTCGCGGGTCGAGTCGTCAGCGTGACAAGTCGCGGCACAACTTCTTCGACTCGAGGACGAGCAATCTTGACGACGTACTTACGGACGGCAGGTAGAGGCAACACGATGATTAACAGGACAACGAAGCCGGCCAAGCCCCACATTGCTGGTTCGGGAATGCTGAACGAATGCTCTACGTCGGTGCCGGCGACGACGGCAGCGCCGGCAAGCAACGCGATGTGAATGAAGAACGCAATAACTTGAGAGAGGCCGACGGCGGCACCAGCCGCA
>JBDLPZ010000054.1:0-4073 GCA_039800825.1 Actinomycetota bacterium | reverse complement strand
CGCCGCTTCCTCGCCAACCCTGACGAGTTCGCAGACGCATTCGCACGTGCATGGTTCAAACTCACTCACCGCGATATGGGTCCAGTGGCTCGCTACCTCGGTCCAGAAGTTCCGTCAGAAGAGCTCATCTGGCAAGACCCAGTTCCAGCACCAAGCACCGTCATCAACGATGCCGACATCGCTGAACTCAAGACTGCTGTTCTCGGCAGCGGTCTCAGCATTGGTCAGCTCGTGGGCACGGCATGGGCATCAGCGTCGACGTTCCGCGGCACCGACAAGCGTGGCGGCGCAAACGGCGCACGCATTCGCCTCGAACCACAGCGCAGCTGGGAAGCCAACAATCCAGTCGAACTTGCTGCAATCTTGACCAAGCTCGAAGAGATTCAGGCAGCTTTCAACGCAAGCCACACGAACCAGGTCTCACTCGCAGACCTCATCGTGCTCGCTGGCGTTGCAGCAGTCGAGTCAGCAGCCGCCAAGGCCGGTCACACCGTGAGCGTTCCGTTCACGCCAGGCCGCACCGACGCGACTCAGGTACAGACCGACGTCGAGTCGTTCGCCTTCCTCGAGCCACACGCTGACGGCTTCCGCAATTTCGCTAAGGCAGGCGCACATCACCCTGCAGAGTTCTTGCTAGTTGAGAAAGCTGCACTGCTTAACCTGACCGCGCCAGAAATGACCGTGCTCGTCGCGGGCATGCGCGTCCTCAACGCCAACGCTGGTCACTCATCAGTCGGCGTCTTCACCGACGCACCAGAGTCACTGACCAACGACTTCTTCCTGAACCTGCTCGATAACAATGTCGAGTGGAAGCCGATGGGTCAGGACCTCTACCAGTCACACAACCGCAAGAGTGGCGAGTCGAAGTGGATCGGCTCACGCGCCGACCTCGTCTTCGGCTCCAACTCGCAGCTCCGCGCACTTGCTGAGGTTTACGCCAGCAGCGACGGCAAGGCGAAGTTCGTCAACGACTTCGTCGCGGCGTGGAACAAAGTCATGATGCTCGATCGTTTCGACGTGTAATCATCAACTACACACAAATGGGCTGCGAGATTCTCGCAGCCCATTTGCCTTATGTGCTTTAGTGATGACCCTTACGAATCATCTTGATCATCTTCAGATTGATCACAAGAAATCTAAACGCCTGCACGAACAGATTGGAACGTGCGCCAATCTCTCGCGATGAGGCCTTGTATGTTGCCTGCGGCACCTGTGGCTCGCTCATGAATATCTCCTACTCCGGAATCAGGAACCAGCCAGGCTTTGCCTTGGCTTTGTAGATGAACAGGTAGTGCAACAGCGCCTTAATCCAGTGCGCTGCCAATCCGATTTCGCCGTGCGTGTCAGCCAAGCTACGACCAGTCTCTGGAAACGCCTTGTAGTCAGGCACAACCGGATACAGAGTCATTGCCGCAGCAGTGCCGCGAGTGATGCCCGTACCAGCTGATGCAATGCAGGCTGCGCCCATCCTGGCCATCGAAGCAGTCTCGAGCGGACTGTTTGAACCGCGCTTAATCTGAGCTGCGATAGTGATTGCGACGGTCTTGCCCATGATTCCCGATGGCATGCCAGTGCGTGGCGGCGCAGGTGTAATCACGGTGCCGTTGGGGCTCTTGCGCGGTACCGACATTGGGTGTGGCGGGGCGAACGCGATGCCCACAGAGAAGACATTCGCATATGCCACCGACTGGTAGGTCTTCGGCCAGTCTTCGGCCGACCACTCTTCCATCGGCTTAACGTTGTAGTCGGCATCGACCTTCATGAATCCGCTCGGCGCGAAGATTCGATCTGTGATGTCAGCTTCAGCGCGGTCGTACGCCTTGAGGTCAGCGCCTCTAAATGGCGGCAGCAACATTGCGAAATCAAAGTTGAGCGTCGACTTCGATCCGTCGAGCTGTTCGTAGTAGATGACGCCTGGTTCAATCTTCTCGACGTGCGATTGAAGAATCGCTTTCACTTGACGCTCGGCGAATAGCGACTCCGTCCACATCTGGCTGCTCATGGTGCCATCGCCCATCGCGAACGTCATGCCGCCGACGCCGAAGTCGCCAAGCTCGTGCTCGTTCGTGAGATAGACGAGGTTTGCTTTGTCACGCACCCCTGCCTGGCGCAGTTCGTGCTCGACATTGAAGACGTACTCAAATGCTGCGCCCTCGCACGTGCAGGTTCCGTGGCCGACGCCAACAACGAGAGTCTGCTCGGCGCCGTTCTTCATCTTGGTGATGACATCGCGCAGATGAGCTGCGGCCTCGACAGCGTGACCTGCCGTGCAGACCGACACCGTGTGGCCGTCAGGGCCGAGACCTGGCGTAGCTGCGAAGTTCAGCTTCGGGCCTGTCGCATTGATCAGGTAGTCGTACTCAAGCTCAAGCAGTTCGCCCGCTGAACCCTCAGCCGTCGACCGAACCGTCACGAACGGCTTGTCGTGCGCTGCGTTGCCTTCCGGGTGAATGACTGTTGCGAGTGCCTGAACAAACTCAATGCCCTTGCGACGATAGATCGGCGCGAGCGGGAACGTCACCTGCTCCGTTGTCATCTTGCCAACGCCCACCCAAATGTTGGATGGGATCCAGTTCCACTTCGAATTCGGTGACACCACGGTCACTTGATGGGATTTGGGAAGCATCCTCCGTAGATGCAGTGCCGCGGTATGACCTGAAATACCCGCACCGAGAATGACGACTCGTGCCACGTTTTCTCCTTTGAAAAGCGGAGAGCAACATACCACGGGGGGTATACCGAAATCGACTACCTGGCCTTCTTTGGACCTTTGAACAGCATGTACGCCGTGATGCCAATCCCAACGAGAATCACACCAACGATGATCTGATAGTTGGCACTGTCCGCACCTGGATCAGCCGACCTCGGCAATCCACTGAACGAGTCGCCCAGTGAGTCGAATGCGGCGAACGTAGTGTTCATGAGACCCAACACAATGAGTTGTGCACCAATCATCGCGCTCACCAAACCCATTGCACTGTAAAGCGGCTTACCTGGCGCGACGTTGATAGCTGCCGAAACCGCAGCAGGATCCAACGGTTGTGCATCTGTTTGTGGTGCAGTCGCTGACGTCTCGGTCTTAATGAGATTCATTTCTTCGACTGGAGCTGGCAGACCCGTCGGCGCTGCATTGGCTGCGACCGGCGCCGCATTCAGGTAAAGCTCCAACCACGTCACGGCAAGTAAGACGAGAGTGGAAAACATTGGGTCTAGCTCCGTGAGGAACATTCCAGCGACGAACCAGGTCACGATCGCAGCGACGAACCAGGTACCTGTGCGCTCTATAAAGCGACGCATCAAGAAGATGCCGCCGACAATCGCCAGGATGCAGGCAATGAGCGCAGGCCAAACAAATGCTGAATTGATTGGCTCACCACTAAGGCCAAACAGCGCGATCGCGAATAGCGCCGGTAATTCGCCTAAAGGCTTCATGATCAACGCAAGTCCGAGCGCCGCTAAGCCAGAGTCGGCAATTCGCTTCTTGAGGCTAGAGTCCATCGTCGTCCCCTATCAGATCGGTTCGGAAATCTGTGGCATCAACTTATCGCTCACCAACGACTTTTTCCTCATTGCCGAAGCGACGGCAAGGCAAAGTTCGTCAGCGACTTTGTCGCAGCGTGGAACAAAGTCATGATGCTCCATCGTTTCGATCTCTAATAGAACAAAACGTGTCACCGCGTCCGCAATAGCGGATTCGGTGCCACTTTTGTTTATCGTGCTGCGCTATTTCTTGTTGCCGTACGTGTAGAACAGAAACACACAGCCACCGAAAACGCTCAAAATCAAGCCACCATTAATCATGAAGCTCGCACTCGACCACTGTTGGTCAATTGGTCCATGGAATCCACTCAGTGTGTCGCCCACCGCGCCGATTGCTGAGAACACCCCCTGCAACATGCCCAGCATGAACATGCCCATCCCGACAACCGCGCCCAAGCAACCAAACGTCGCCGGCATTGGCCGCGGAGCCTTCTCGGCAGGCGCTGGCACATTCAACGCCGGCGCAGAAATATCAACGGCGGTCGCCTTTGCAGTGACGGGAAGGTTGTTGAGGTACATAAAACCCCACACCA
>JBDLPZ010000053.1:0-15408 GCA_039800825.1 Actinomycetota bacterium | reverse complement strand
TATCGCCCCCACTCTTGAGGAGACCTCGTGGCCGACAGCAGTTTCGACATCGTCAGCAAGCTCGATCAGCAGGAAATCGACAATGCCATCAACCAGACCTCTAAGGAACTGGCTCAGCGCTTTGACTTCAAGAACACCGGGGCCGACATCGAGCGCAAGAATGACAAGTCAGTCGAAATCAGCGCTGGAACCGAAGAGCGCGCGAAGGCAGCCCTCGACGTATTCAAGGAGAAGCTCATCAAGCGCGGCGTCAGCCTGAAGTGCCTCGAGTCTGCTGACCCACGTCAGTCGGGCAAGGAATACAAGATCGCGTGCACGCTCAAAGAAGGCATCAGCCAGGAGCAGGCTAAGAAGGTCTCGAAGCTCATTCGCGACGAAGGCCCGAAGTCAATCAAGGTCCAGATTCAGGGTGAAGAACTTCGCGTCACCAGCAAGTCACGCGACGACCTGCAGGACACGATCACTCTCGTCAAAGAAGCCGATCTCGACTTCGCAGTGCAGTTCACCAACTATCGCTAGTCGGTAGTTTCAGTCTCAATCCAATGCTCGGCCAGCTTCGCTGTGCCGTGAACGAGTGCGTCACGCCCTGACTCGTCGTAGTCGGTGTTTGCTTCCCACTTGAGCGCATCGAATGGGCACACCTCGACGCAAATGCCGCACGACATACAGCGTGCGTAGTCGATTCGAAAATCATCCAGCACGTTGATCAAGCGCACGCGCGCGCCAACCGGCGTCCCAGGATCGGGAGCTTGGTGGCTATCGACAGAGATGCACCACGTCGGACATTCACGGACGCACAACATGCATGAGGTGCAGGCGTCGGGCTTAAGCGCAATCACGCCACGTGTCGATGTCATATGAAGTCACCTTCAAATGACTCAGCATCTGCGACGACGCCGATCGGTAAAGCCTTTCGGCGCGAAGGCGATCCACCTGAGTCGGCAGGATCTTTAGTGCCTGGCCAAGGCGTCTCGTTGCGACTTCGCAACGCATGTGACTTCAGCATTGGATGAACGCCATGCAGCGCGTGACCGACCGGAAACAGCAGCGGCGCATGCGAGGCCTCATCGTCGAACTGCACACCAAACATTTCATGGATCTCGCGCTCTTTAATCCGAGCCTCGGGCCACACACTCGCAAGCGATGGAAGCGGCGCATCGCCCACCGCACACGTGATCACAGTGCCAGCATTAGTACGAAGCCACAGCTCCAGCTGCGCACCCGCACCACGATCGACACACATCAACATACAAAAACCTTCGGCCTGAACGGCCGCCGCCGCACTCACCCACTGGCTCGCCTCAATCACGCGTCGACTCCCGAATTTGCCGTTGCAACAACCGCATCCAGCAAAGTCGAACGTGGCGGCGGACAGCCAGGTACGAACCGACTGAATGCGACCGCAGAGCTCTCGACCACCGCATAGGAGTCCCAATACGGACCCCCGGAAGACGCGCACACGCCGTAAGCGATGGCGGCGCGAGGCTCGGCCAGAGCTGCCCACGCAGCGTCGAGCCGCGCCACCGATCCTGCGGTCACGGTGCCCGCCACCACGAGCACATTCAGATCAGCTACTGAGCCATCAGCGGCAAAAATCTCGAGACCATCGACAACGGCGGGCAAGTCGAGAGCGACCGCGGTGGACACCTCCATGGCGCAGCACGCCAAGGCGAGGTGGGTCACCGAAATTCGCATGTGCGCAGGGTAGCGATGGCTTATCGCATGAGGTTCCCAACTGACGTCCCAGAAATTGGGATTCATCCGCACAAATCACGCTCAAGGGCGCACAATTAGGCACTAAATCTGAGGTGAAGAGCAGCTGTGCTGCCCTAGCGATGAGAAGGCGTGAACGTGAGTAAAGAACTAGTCACCCTCGGCCGAGTTGTTATCCGTTTCGCGGGCGACTCCGGCGACGGCATGCAGCTCACCGGCGATCAGTTCACTAGCGCCACGGCCATCTTTGGCAATGACCTAGTGACCCTTCCAGACTTCCCTGCCGAGATCCGCGCACCACAAGGAACTCTGCCTGGCGTCTCAGCCTTCCAGCTCCACTTCGCTGACCACGACATCACAACCGCTGGCGACAGCCCAAGCGTCCTCGTCGCGATGAACCCAGCCGCACTCAAGGCCAACCTCCACGAGATGCCAGACGGCGCAGATCTCATCATCAACACCGATGAGTTCACCAAACGTAATCTCGACAAGGTCGGCTACACCGAGAACCCGCTCGAAGACGGCTCTCTCGACAAGTACCGCGTGCACGCGGTCGGCCTCACCTCGCTCACAGTCGATGCGCTCAAAGATTTCGAGCTCACGCGCAAAGAAGCAGAGCGTTCGAAGAACATGTTCGCTCTCGGTCTGCTCTCCTGGCTGTACTCGCGCCCAACCGAAACTGCGAAGAACTTCCTGAATGCGAAGTTCGCGAAGAAGCCTGAAATCCTCGCTGCCAATCTCCGCGCTCTCGAAGCTGGCTGGTCATTCGGCGAGACCACTGAGACTTTCAGTGTTCAGTACGAAGTGAAGCCTGCCCCTGCTGCAGCCGGCGAGTACCGCAACATCAGCGGCAACCTCGCTCTCTCCTACGGCTTAATCGCCGGCGCACAAGCAGCCAACCTGCCGCTGTACCTCGGCTCGTACCCGATCACCCCAGCGTCAGACATCTTGCATGAACTGTCGAAGCACAAGAACTTCGGCGTCAAGACTTTCCAGGCTGAAGACGAGATTGCCGCTATCGGTGCTGCTATCGGTGCTGCATACGGCGGCTCACTCGCCGTCACCACCACCTCGGGTCCTGGTGTCGCATTGAAGAGCGAAGCAATCGGCCTGGCTGTGACGCTCGAACTCCCACTCGTCGTCGTCGACATCCAGCGCGGTGGCCCTTCGACTGGTCTGCCCACCAAGACTGAGCAAGCCGACCTCTTGCAGGCGATGTTCGGTCGCAACGGCGAAGCGCCTGTGCCAATCGTCGCGCCGCGTTCCCCTGCGCATTGCTTCGATGCGGCCATCGAGGCTTGCCGCATCGCGGTGAAGTACCGCACGCCGGTCTTCCTGCTCAGCGATGGTTACCTCGCCAACGGTTCAGAGCCATGGCTGCTCCCGAACGTCGATGACCTGCCCACGATCGAGCCGAACTTCCTCGAAGCGCCTAACCATCAGCTCAACGGCGTCGATGTGTTGTGGCCGTTCAAGCGCGACGAAGAAACCCTCGCTCGGCCTTGGATCCGTCCTGGCACGCCTGGTCTCGAACACCGCATCGGCGGCATCGAAAAGGCCAACAACACCGGCGCGATTTCTTATGACCCGGCTAACCACGACCTGATGGTTCATCTGCGTCAGGCCAAGGTCGATGGCATCGCCAACGACGTTGAGCCAATGTTCGTCGATGACCCGACCGGCGATGCCGACATCGTCGTCCTCGGCTGGGGTTCGACTTTCGGACCCATCGGCGCAGCGGTCGAAATCTCACGGCGCGAGGGCATCAAGGTAGCCCAGGCACACCTGACGTCACTCAATCCATTCCCAGCCAACACAGGTGAAGTACTCAAGCGCTACAAGAAGGTCATCGTCCCCGAGATGAATCTCGGTCAGCTCACGATGCTGATCCGCGCGAAGTACCTCGTCGACGCCGTTGGATTCAACAAGGTCCGCGGACTTCCATTTAAGGCTGCCGAACTCGTAGACGTCATTAAGGATGTGGCATCACATGTCTGAAACCTTCGCCTCATTGCGCCTGGTTCCAAAAGCTGACGCACAACAGTCAGGCAAAGACTTTAAGAGCGACCAAGAGGTTCGCTGGTGCCCTGGTTGTGGCGACTACGCGATTCTCGCGGGCGTGCAGTCCTTCCTGCCTGAGCTCGGCCTCAAGAAAGAAAACATCGTCTTCGTCTCTGGCATCGGCTGTTCATCGCGCTTCCCGTACTACATGAACACGTATGGCCTGCACTCAATCCACGGCCGTGCTCCAGCGATTGCGACTGGTCTCTCTACGTCGCGCGAGGACTTGAGCGTCTGGGTTGTGACCGGTGACGGCGACGCACTCTCAATCGGTGGCAATCACTTGATTCATGCGCTGCGCCGCAACGTCAACCTCAAGATCTTGTTGTTCAACAATCGCATCTACGGTCTGACCAAAGGTCAGTACTCGCCGACTTCCGAAATAGGCAAGATCACCAAGTCGACGCCGATGGGTTCACTCGATTACCCATTCAATCCAGTGTCAGTCGCTATCGGTGCTGAAGCATCATTCGTCGCGCGCACCATCGACAGCGATCGCAAGCACCTCACCGAGACGCTGCGCCAAGCAGCTGCCCACGAAGGCACCGCGCTCGTCGAGATCTACCAGAACTGCAACATCTTCAACGACGGCGCTTGGGAACCTCTCAAGGATTCAGACTCGGCAGAGGACCTGCTGATCCGCCTCGTGCACGGCGAGCCAATCACTTTCGGCAAGGACGCATCACACGGCGTCATCCGCGATGCAGATGGTTCGCTCAAGGTGGCAGCGGCCGCTGAAGTGGGAAGCGACGCGTTCATCGTTCACGATGCGCACGCAGCTGACTCAAGCTACGCATTCGCGCTTTCGCGACTAAGCCATCCAGAGACTCTCGCTAACACCCCAATCGGTGTCTTCCGCGATGTCGTGCGTCCGGTCTACGACCAGCAGATGTCGCACCAGGTTGAAGATGCCATCAAGTCTCGCGGCGCTGGCGACCTGGCAGCACTCATCAGAGGTAAAGACACCTGGACTGTGTCCTAAATGAGTTCTCAGCCTCAACGAAGCGGCACAGGACGAGGGATTGTTTACGGGCTAGCTGCCTACGGTCTTTGGGGCATGGCACCGCTGTATTGGCCACTGCTCGCACCTGCGTCAGCGTTCGAAATTCTTGCGCACCGCATGACGTGGAGTTTGATTTTCCTCGCGATTCTTAACGTGGTACGCAGCCGCTGGGACGAAATCGCCGTCGTCCTGCGCGATCGCCGCTCGATGAAGCTGCTCAGCGCAGCCGCCGTGCTCATTACCATCAACTGGGGTCTCTACATCTGGTCAGTCGTCAACGATCATGTCATCGATGCGGCCTTCGGTTACTTCCTCAACCCACTCGTCAACGTCGCATTCGGCGTGCTCGTCTTCCGCGAACAACTTCGTCGATTGCAGTGGGTCGCCGTCGGCATCGCTGCCTCAGGCGTGCTGTTCTTGACGATTGATGCCGGCACGCTGCCGTGGATCGGTCTGATTCTCGGCACGACTTTCTCTGCTTATGGCATGGTCAAGAAGAAGGCAAACGTCGATGCCGTCGAGAGCATGACGATCGAGACGATCCTGCTGCTCCCCTTCAGCGCGAGCTACCTGATTTGGTTGTTCTTCCAGGGCAATCTCGCCCTTGGACAGCACGGTGGCTGGCACACACTCTGGACGTTGATGGCCGGTGTCGTCACGGCAGTCCCTCTGCTCGCCTTCGGCGCGGCCGCAGTGCGTGTTCCGTACTCCACGATGGGCATCTTGCAGTACGGCAGCCCGACGATTCAGTTCCTCATCGGTTTGCTGGTCTACAACGAAGCAATGTCGACTGGTCGCTGGACTGGTTTCATCATCGTATGGATGGCACTCGTTGTCTTCACAATCGATGCGATTCGTGCGGGCCGAAATTTCGCTACTTCTGAAGAGTAGATCTCGCAGCTGCCTAAGCGATGAAAGTCGCTGCCAGCACTGTTGAGTTGCCCATGTTGTTAAACAAATAGGCCCGCAAGTAGTAGCGCTTTCCTGGCGTCATACCGGTGACACCTAGTGCAATCTTGCTGCGGTACTTAAAGCTGTCGTACGTGCGCTTGCCGAGTGCGGTGCTCCACTTGGTCCAAATCTTCTTGTCTGCTGAAACGCGGAACTTGACCGTGCCAGGAGCGCCAGTCTGAAGAATTTCGAACAGCGTGACGACCCACTTGGTTCCGCTGCGCTTGGCTGAACCAAAGCTCGGCTTGGATGGTGCCATCTGGAAAACACCACCGAGAAGCTTGGTGTTCTTGCTGAGGATTGGCTTGCCGGTGACAGCGTTGGACTCGACTCCGCGCAGCGATGCCAGCGACAGATTTGCACCTGCGAGCTTGATGCTGTTCCAGCGCGTATTAAGGAAGGTGCTCGCTCCAAACTGTGCGTTAGACAGGTTGAGCTTTGTGAAAGAGCTCTTGGCGAAGTCACTACCGCTGAGCGATGCACCAGCCATTGAAAGGTTGGTGAACGTCGAGTGAGACACGGCCGAATCGAGAAGCTTTACGCCGCTCATGTCCGTGCCACTAAACGTCGCGGCAGTCATCGACGCCCGCGTCAGAGATGCTCCTGCGAGCGAACCGCTCGTGAGCTTAAAGCTCGTAAACATCGCGTAATTGCAGGCGCAGTCCGCGAGCGACAATCCAGTAGCCGTGATGTACTTGAAGCGACCTGCAGGAACCTTTGAGTCCGTGATGCTCGCATCGTCGAGAGTGGCGTAGGAGAAGTCCGCACCATCGAGAGTCGAGTTGGTGATGGTCGCACCGGTGAGGTTCGCGCGACTGAAGTTAGCGTTCTTCAAGACGACCTTGTTGAGGGTGATTCCCTGGAGATTCTTGCCTGACAAGTTGAGTCCGCTGATGGTGACGTTCGAGATGGTCGCACCCGAAACGAAGTCAGCTGCGGTCACCGCCTGAGCTGGCGCGATGACACCGAGAGAGCCCACAAGCATCACGCCGGTCACAATCAGTGCGCGGATCTTCATGAGGTCACACTCCACGAGATACTGTGTTGGCGCAAATACCCTCGAGCGCCTCGAGCACCGCAGCCACGCGAGCAGCTGGAGCGAAGTGGGTCGGCGCTTGGGCAGCCAACTCGCCGAGCGCATGGAGCTGATCAATCGCTCGCTGCGCATAATCCTGAGCGCTTTGCTGTGCTGAGGCCATGGCTGGATGCGCACGCAGTAGTTCGAGCGCGCGAGCGTGGTCAGCATCGTCTGGCAACTCGCGACCGAGCAGACCGAGAAGTTCTGCATCTTCCGTGCGAGCTGCTGCCTGAACCATCAACATTGGCAGAGTCAGGATGCCTTCGCGCAAGTCCGTGCCTGGCGTCTTGCCAGACACTTCTGCTGGCGAGGCAATATCCAAAATGTCGTCGGCAATTTGGAAAGCGACACCAATCGCCTCACCAAACTGCTTAAGCGAATCCAACGCAACTGCCGGCAGACCAGCGAACATGCCGCCGAATACAGCCGACGTCGCAATAAGCGAACCGGTCTTGTCTGCCAACACCTGAATGTGATGCGCGACTGGATCTGCACCAGCTTGCGGTCCCACCGTCTCATGAATCTGACCCGAGACCAGACGTTCAAATGTCTCGGCCTGTAGGCGCACGGCCTCGGGGCCGAGATCAGCCAAGATCTGCGAAGCGCGAGCGAACAAGAAGTCGCCAGTCAAAATCGCGAGAGTGTTATCCCAACGCGCATTGGCCGACTCAGTACCGCGACGGCGTGGAGCTTCGTCCATGACATCGTCGTGATACAGCGTGGCGAGGTGCGTCAGTTCGACCACCACAGCGGCGGCCTCAGTCTGCTCGGTGGGTGCACCAAGCGCGGCAGCCATAGAGACGAGCAGTGGACGAAATCGCTTGCCACCGGCCGACGCCAAGTGACCAGCGATTTCAGAGATGAATGGATCACTCGATTCGGTCGCCGCGAGAAGCTGCTCCTCAATCCGCGCGAGCGAGGACTGAAGATCTTCTGCCAGTCCTGGCTCGACGCTAGAAAGAGTGAACGGAGTGCTCATCGACGACTATCGAATGAAGACGAGGTCTTTGACCAGATCCAAGACCGGCTGCGGCACAACACCGAGCACGACCGTGGCGGCAGCGACAATCGTCAAACCAATCTGCGTGAACAGGCTTGGGACAACGATTGAGACTTCTTCGCCCTGAGGTTCGGTGAAGAACATCAGCACGATGACGCGAACGTAGAAGAACGCGGCGATAGCGCTAGCGATGACGGCGAGCACAACGAGTGGCGCTGCACCAGCGTCATACGCTGCAGCGAACACTGCGAACTTGCCGGTGAAACCGCTGGTGAGCGGAATGCCAGCGAGTGCCAGCAAGAACAACGCAAACGTGCCAGCTACCAGCGGAGAACGCTTGCCCAAACCTGCGAACTGGTTGAGGCTGTTGGCCTCGCCCGATGCATCGCGGACGATCGAGACGATGCCGAAAGTACCGAGAGTCGTGAATGCGTAGGCCAGCAAGTAGAACAACGTGGCCGAGAGGCCAGCTGCGCTCGAAGACAGAACGCCTAGGAGGACGAAACCTGCGTGAGCGATGCTTGAGTAGGCCAGCATGCGCTTGATATCTGACTGTGCGACACCGACGATGGTGCCGATGAGCATCGTCAAACCTGCAACGACCCAGAGAACTGGCGCGAGATCCCAACGAAGACCATCAAGTGCGACATAGAAGACGCGCAGAAGCGCACCGAAGGCAGCAACCTTGGTGGCTGCACCCATGAAAGCAGTGAGGGCAGTAGGTGCGCCCTGGTACACGTCTGGAGTCCACTGGTGGAACGGTGCGGCACCGACCTTGAAGAGCAGGCCGATGAACACGAACAGCGAGCCAACAATCAACAGACCGTTGCGACCTGGGTCCTGGCCGATCGCAGTGAGAACGTCACCGTAAGTAACCGAGCCTGCGAAGCCATAGAGGAGAGCCGAGCCGTACAGCAAGAATGCTGATGAGAACGAGCCAAGAATGAAGTACTTGAGTGCTGCTTCTTGTGACAAGAGGCGACGGCGGCGAGCCATACCTGCGAGCAAGTACAGCGGAAGCGACATCACTTCGAGAGCGACAAACAGCGTCAAGAAATCGTTGGCGACCGGGAAGATCAACATGCCACCGACTGAGAACAAGAAAAGCGGCCAGATTTCAGTCTGCAGCCATCCGCGAGCGGTGAACTCAGTCTCGTCTTCGCTGCCTGGCAGTGCCGAAGCCTGCGGCGCGAAAGCATCGCCCTGAGCATCGATGCCGCGCTCGGCAAGGAACATCGCACCGACGATTGCCGAAAGCAGGATGACGCCTTGGACGAAGATCGCCGGGCCATCGATTGCCAATGAGTTCACTGCGGTGAGACCGACATGCGACTCAGTCTTGTTGGTGACGACGCCGTACAGCGCGACGACGAGTGCGCCAAACGTGATGACGAGCTGAGTCATACGGCGGTGTTCGCGCTCAAGGAACGCTTCAACCAAAATACCAAGAACTGCCGCACCGAGCACAACCAAAATTGGTTGCATGCTCACGTAGTCGATGGCTGGGGCCTCCATAAGTAGAGTCACTTGGAAACTCCTTCTGATGCGACAGGATCAGTTGCGTTGACCGACGCCATGACGCGGTCGACAGCTGGGTTAATGATGTTAAGCAGCGGCTGCGGCGCGAAACCAGTGGCGATAATGATTGCAATCACTGGAGCGATTGCGATCTTCTCGCGCAAAGTGAGTTCGCTGACTTTCTCGGCTACTTCGGCTGACGGCTCACCAGTCATCGTGCGCTGAATCATCAACAGGATGTAGAGCGCAGCGAGAACGATGCCGGTCGTCGCGATGATTGCTGGAACTGGGTAACGCGTGAACGTTCCCTGCAGCACCAAGAACTCAGAGACGAAGCTCGACATACCTGGCAGAGCCAGTGATGACAGACCAGCCAAGAAGAACGAGCCTGCGAGCAGCGGTGCAACCTTGGCAACGCCACCGAAGTCTTCGATGAATCGGCTGCCGCGACGGCTCATCAGGAAACCCGCTACCAGGAACAACGCGGCGGTCGAGAAACCGTGGTTGAGCATGTAGAGAGTCGCACCTGACTGGCCCTGCGTCGTGAATGCGAAGATGCCTAGAGCGATAAAGCCGAAGTGGCTCACCGAGGTGTACGCAATCAGGCGCTTGATGTCGCTCTGACCGATGGCGAGCAATGCGCCATAGATGATGCCGATGAGCGAGAGCACAATCACGACTGGCGTGAAGTACGCACTGGCGAGCGGGAACAGCGGCAAGCAGTAGCGCAGCATGCCGAAGGTGCCGATCTTGTCGAGAACACCAACGAGCAACGTCGCATTGCCTGGAGTTGCCTCACCGGCTGCGTCTGGCAACCAGGTGTGGAATGGGAACAACGGAGCCTTGATCGCGAACGCGATGAAGAATCCGAGGAACAGCCAGTTCTGCGTGGTGCTATCAATCTCAAGCGAGGTGAGCGTTGCCCAATCGAAGGTACCTGCACCGAGCTGCTCGCGCGAGATGACCCAAAGGCCAATCAAGCTCGCGAGCATCAACAGACCGCCGACCAAGCTGTACAGCAAGAACTTGACCGCTGCGTAGGTCGCACGCTGGCCACCAAAGCGACCGATCAAGAAGTACATCGGAATCAAGATGGCTTCGAAGAAGACATAGAACAAGAAGACGTCAGTCGCCGCGAAAACGCCGACCATCATCGAGTACGTCAGGAGCGTGAGAACGAGGTACTGACGGACTGTGCCGCGGTGACCTTCGCTCTCGTTCCAGCCGGCGAGCAGCACGACTGGCACCAAGATGGCGGCGAGGACGATGAGCACCAGCGAGATGCCATCGACACCGAGCGAGAACGAAACACCGAAGGCTGGAATCCAGTCGTACTTCTCTACGAACTGCATCGCAGATGATGAGTTCGGATCGAAGGCGCCAGCCATCGCGAGTGCGACGGCAAGACTCACGAGCGAGGTGCCGAGAGTGATCTGCTTGAGGAGCTTGTCAGTGGCATTGCGAAGCGCTCCGAGGACAACCGCGCCAGCGACTGGCAGTGCTACGAGAATGGATAAGTAGTTCATGCTTATGACATCCTCACTAGGACAGCGACCGCAAGGATGAGCAATGCACCAAGCACCATCATCAACGCGTAGGAACGGGCGAAACCGGTTTGGAGGCGGCGAAGCTGCGAGGCCATCAGACCGACGAGACCAGCGGTTCCGTTGACTGCCGCATCAACAACCTTGTTGTCGACGAACACCAACGAGCGGGTCAGGTACTGACCAGGGCGCATGAAGACTGCTTCGTTGAAAGCATCGCCGTAGAGGTCAGCACGAGCAGCCTTGGTCCAGATGGAGACATCTGCTGGAGCCACCCGTGGAACATCGCGAGTCGCGTACTGAACCCAGCCGAGCCAGGCGCCGACACCGACAACGGCAAGCGTCACAGGAATCAGCGTGGTGCCAGGCAGTTCGTTATGTGGATGCTCGAAACCGATAACCGGCTCAAGCCAGCTCTCGATATCAGCAACGAACAGCAGCAACATGCCGCCGAAGGCCGAACCGAAAGCCAAGATGATCATCGGAATGGTCATGGTCTTCGGGGACTCGTGTGGATGAACATGGTCATCCCAGCGAGCGGTACCGAAGAAGGTCATGGCCATCATGCGGGTCATGTAGAAAGCCGTGACACCGGCGCCAACAAGAGCCAGCGTGCCAACGAGCGGGCTGTAGCTAAATGCCACCTTGATGATTTCGTCCTTTGACCAGAAACCTGCAAACGGTGGGATACCGATGATTGCGAGGAAGCCGAGGCCGAAAGTGACGAAGGTGATCTTCATGGCGTTACGCAAGGCGCCGTAGTGGCGCATGTTCACGTCATCGTGCATACCGTGCATGACCGAGCCAGCGCCCAAGAACATGCCGGCTTTGAAGAAGCCGTGGGTAAGCAAGTGGAAGATCGCGAAGACGTAGCCGACTGGGCCGAGGCCGACGGCGAGAATCATCAAACCGATCTGGCTCATGGTCGAACCAGCGAGGCCCTTCTTGATGTCGTCCTTCGCGGTACCGATGAACGCACCCATGAGGTATGTGATCGAACCGATGATGATGACAGCGAGCTGTGCGGTCGGTGCAATGTTGTAGATCTCGTTAGAGCGAGCAATCAAGTAGACGCCCGCCGTGACCATGGTCGCCGCGTGGATGAGAGCCGAAACTGGAGTCGGGCCTTCCATCGCGTCGAGCAACCATGACTGAAGCGGGAACTGTGCCGACTTGCCACAAGCCGCGAGCAGGAGCGCCAGGCCAATCCAGGTCGCAGTCTGCTCAGAGGCATTCGCCGCAGCTTCGTTGACACCTTCGAAAGTGACCGTGCCGAAGAAGGCGAACATGAGCATGACAGCCAGCGAAAGACCGATGTCACCGACGCGGTTGACGACGAAAGCCTTCTTAGCGGCAGTCGCAGCCGATGGCTTGTGCTGCCAGAAACCGATGAGCAGGTACGAAGCCAGACCCACGCCTTCCCAGCCGACGTACAGCAGGAGGTAGTTGTTGGCGAGCACCAAGACCAACATCGCCGAAACGAAGAGGTTGAGGTAAGAGAAGAACTTGCGACGGTTTTCGTCGTGTTCCATGTACCCGATCGAGTACACGTGAATCAAGCTGCCGACGCCCGTGATGAGAAGGACAAAAGCAATCGAAAGCTGATCAAGCTGGAAAGCGATCGGAACTTGGAAAGAGCCGACCGAAATCCACTCAGACAAGGTCCACACGATTTCGCGCTCTTCGGCTGGCATGCCGAACATTTCGTTGAACGACACGAGACCGACCAGGAATGAACCGATCGACATCGCAGTCGCGAAGTAGTGACCCCACGCGTTGGTGCGCTTGCCGCCGAGCAGCAAAACAGTCGCGCCTAGCAGCGGTAAACCGATTAGCAGTGAATGCACAACGTTTCCTTCTACTAGAGCTTCAGCAGACTGGCATCGTCGATAGATGCGCTGCGTCGAGTGCGGAAGATCGTGACAATGATCGAGAGACCGATTACCACTTCGGCTGCGGCCACGACCATCACGAAGAACGCAATGACCTGACCATCAAAGTTGCCGTTGGTGTGAGCGAAAGTCACAAAGGCGAGGTTGGCCGCATTCAGCATCATTTCGACGCACATGAACACGACGATTGCGTTGCGGCGTACGAGCACGCCGACCGCGCCGATAGAGAACAAAATCGCGGAGAGAATGATGAATGGATCAGCGCTCACGTTATCCCTCCACCTGATCTGAGCTCTGCGAAGAAATCACGGCTTCGCCGCGACCGAGAGCTGAAACTTCTTGAGTTGCTGCCATGTCGACTGCCTTGAGAGCACCGCGGGAAGCAAGTGGCTTCGGAACCGACAGTTCAGACATCGTGCCGTCTGGCAAGAGCGCTGGAGTATCGACCGCGTTGTGGCGAGCGTAGATACCCGGTGCTGGAAGCGAACCTGGATGCTGATCGCCAGCGAAGCGAGCTTCAGCACGTTCGCGCTGGGTGAGCTTCGGGGTGTGGTGTTCGCGGTGAGCGAGAACCATCGCACCGATTGCTGCGGTGATGAGGAGCGCCGAAGTGACTTCAAACGCAAACAGGTAGCGGTTGAAGATGAGGTTCGCGAGGCCTTCCATGTTCGAGCCAGCTGCGTTCGTCGCGCCATCAAGACCCAAGTTGTAGGTGACAGCATTGCCGAGCAAGGCCACGAGCATGACGCCGAGTGCACCAGCACCGAGAAGTGCTGGCACACGCTGACCCTTGATGGTTTCGGTCAGCGAGTCACTGCTATCGACACCCACGACCATCAGAACGAAGAGGAAGAGCATCATCACTGCACCGGTGTAAACGATCACCTGCACCATGCTGAGGAACGGCGCATTGAGCATTGCGTACAGCACCGCGAGATTGAGCATCGTCAAAGCGACGAACAGTGCACTGTGAACTGCCTTCTTAGAGAAGACCATGCCCAGTGCGCCAATCACCGCCAAGATCGCGCAGAGCCAAAAAGCGAAAACCATGATTAGTTGGCTCCTTCGCTCGCAGCGAGGCGCTCAGCAACTTCAGCAAGCTGAGCGTCAGTGGCGCGAGAAATCTTGCCGAGGTAGTAGTCGCGTTCGACCATGCCTTCAGCCATCGAGTGCGGAGCTGGAGCCATACCTGGCATCAGCGGCGCAAGCAGATCCTGCTTTTCATAAATCAAGCTTTCGCGTGAGTGATCTGCGAGCTCGTATTCGTTGGTCATCGTCAGCGCGCGGGTTGGGCACGCTTCGATGCACAGACCACAGAAAATGCAACGCAAGTAGTTGATCTGGTAGACGCGACCGTAACGCTCACCTGGAGAGAAGCGCTCTTCTTCAGTGTTGTCTGCGCCTTCGACCAAGATCGCATCGGCAGGACATGCCCATGCGCACAACTCACAACCAACACACTTCTCAAGACCGTCGGCGTGACGGTTGAGCTGATGGCGGCCATGGAAGCGCGGCTTCGGAGGGAACTTGTCCTTCTCCTCTGGGTAGCTCTCGGTGGTGGCCGGCTGGAACATTGCTGAGAATGTCACCCAGAAGGCGCGCACCATTTGTGGCAGCTTCGGCATCTTTATGACTCCTGCGCTGGTAGTGAGTTTGCAGAAACGCTTGGAAGGCTCTGACCTGGCATTGGTGGAACCGGATGGCCACCAGCGAACGGATCGAACACGACGGCAGCTTCTGCTGCCTTGTCAGCCGCATCGCGACGCTTGATCTGACGCTCGCGGTATTCCTCGTAGAGCCAGAAGACAACGAGAAGAGCGGCGAGAGGAATCGCGTAGTTGCGAAGCACGCCAGCGACGTCGAGACCCTGCTCGTTACGAATCGTGCGAACGAACGAGACGATGATGATCCACGCAATCGAAACTGGCAGCAATCGCTTCCAGCCGAACTGCATGAACTGGTCGTAGCGCAGACGTGGGAGCGTGCCGCGCAACCAGATGAAGACGAAGAGGAACGCAGCAACCTTGCCGAAGAACCAAATCATTGGAACCCAGCCGGTGTTTGCGCCTTCCCACAGCGAGATCGGCCATGGTGCACGCCAGCCACCGAGGAACAACGTCGTAGCCATCGCAGAGACGGTGACCATGTTGATGTACTCAGCGAGGAAGAACAGTGCGAACTTCAGTGATGAGTACTCGGTGTGGAAACCGCCGACGAGCTCGCCTTCAGCTTCAGGCAAGTCGAAAGGCGCGCGGTTGGTTTCGCCGACCATCGCAGTGACGTAAATCAAGAAGGATGGCAGCAGGGGGATGATGAACCACTGTGCAGTCTGCGCGGTCACGATTTGCGACGTCGAGAGTGAACCCGCGAACAAGAAGACCGCAACGAACGAGAGTCCCATTGGGATTTCGTACGAGATCATCTGCGCGCTTGAGCGAAGACCGCCGAGGAGTGCGTAAGTCGAGCCCGAAGACCAACCTGCGAGCACGATGCCGTAGATACCGATCGATGAGATCGCCAAGACGTAGAGCACCGACACTGGGAAGTCAGTGACCTGCAGTGGAGTCATGGTGCCGAAGATTGAGACCTCAGGACCGAGTGGGATAACAGCCCACGTCATGAACGCGGGCACACAAGCGATGACTGGT
>JBDLPZ010000052.1:0-9016 GCA_039800825.1 Actinomycetota bacterium | reverse complement strand
CCACGAGTTTGCTGAGAGGATGCTGTGAACGTCCCCTTTGGGCCTGCCATGGCCCCGAAGGGCGGCTACCCTTCGACCAGTACTTCCCCTTCCCCAAAGGATCAAACTGTGCGTACTTCTGTCCAACGTTGGCTGCTCGTCTTGTTGAGTGGCGTCGCTGGTGTTGTCTCTGTGATGACTTCCGGCGGCTGGGCCCTGGCCACTGCTCCGACCGCCGCTGCGGCAGATCCAGAACCGACTGACACTGCGACTGAGCCAGCTCCTACGTCGACCAAAAGCGCGACTCCGACTACGAAGGCGACTACTTCGTCATCTAAGCCAAAAGCCACCAAGACCAAGTCCACCAAGACTCAGGCCGCACCTTCTGCCGTCGCTGGCGACATGAAAGATGGCACCTACACAGGTGGCAGTTTCTCGGCTGGCTCATACGGCACGGTCAAGGTTCAGATCACTGTCGCTGGCGGCCAGATCACCAAGGTCAGCACTCCTAAGCTTCCTGGCAACGACCGTGAATCACAGCGCATCAACGACCAGGCCGGTCCATGGCTTCGTGATCAGGCAATCGGCGTGAGCTCGGCAGCTGAAGTTGCTGGTGTTGGTGGCGCGTCGTACACGACGAGCGCTTTCAAGAAGTCACTCCAAGACGCGATTAACAAAGCAAAGAAGTGACCGATACCCACGTCACCGTTGCTGACTCTGGTGGTTGGCAGCGAATCACCCACGCCGAAGAAGTGTGGGCAACCGTGGTTACTTTCGAAATTCGAGACCCCCAATTACGCGACGACGTTGAGGAACTTTTCCGCGACGGCGCCGCGTTTTTGCATGAAGTAGATCGCTGGTTTTCTACCTATCGCGCCGACTCGCATATCACTGCATTGCGCAATGGACTCATGGAACGCGATCAGATGCCAGCAATCGTTAAAGCTGTGCTCACCAACTGCGAAATTGTTCGCGATCTCACCGAGGGTGTATTCGATCCGTGGGCACTGCCGGACGGCGTCGATCCATCGGGCTACGTCAAAGGTTGGGCCGCTGATGTGGTCGCAGATCTCTTTGTTTCGCGGGGCTATCCGAACTGCACAATCAATGCAGCTGGTGACATCACGTGCCGTGGTTATCAAGCTCCAGATCGGCCGTGGGTGATTGGTATTCGTCACCCTGATTATTCACATCAGATTGTGCAGACTGTCGAAGTTTTCAATCAGGCGTGTGCGACATCCGGCGAATACGAACGCGGCGCACACATTCTCAATCCGCAGACTGGAACGGCCACTGTGCAGCTGAGATCAGCAACAGTAGTGGGGCCAGATGGTGGCATGGCAGATGCGCTAGCTACTGCACTCGTGATTCGCGGGCGCGACGGTGTCGCGTGGTTCGCGGCAATGCCAGAGTGGTCGGGCTATTTGATTGAAGGCGACCGAGCGCTGACATTCGGCCCAGCATTCGCTTAAGGCTGCAAAAAGCATTCGGCGCCGACCTTGTGAGTCAGCGCCGAAACTATGAACAGAATTAATTAGCGGCAGGTGCAGCGGTTTTCTTGAGGCACGTTGGCAAAAACGGCATCAACATGCTGGCCACAACCACTCCAGGTAACTTTCTTGCAAGAGTGGCAAATAGCTGGACTACACATAACGCTCCTTAAGATTCTGACGAAAGCATATACCCCCAGGGGTATCTGTCGCAACACTGGGATAAGGGTAGGGCAGACGCCGCTTGTGCTGCTATTGCGCGATAATTCTCGGTATGACTCCATCAGATGTTGTTCAGCGAAATCTCCATCACAAGGCCCACCGCGCTGGCTGGCTTCGCGCAGCTGTCCTGGGCGCTAACGACGGCTTGGTCTCGATCTCGTCCCTCATGGTCGGCTTCGCCGCTGCGGAGGCGGCAGGTGGGACCGATGGCGGCGGCAAGTCCGTGCTTCTCGCAGGTTTGGCTGGTCTCGCCGCTGGCGCGTTGTCGATGGCAGCAGGCGAATACGTCTCGGTCAGCTCGCAGACTGACATCGAGGTCGCTGATCGCAAGATGGAAATGGAACATCTCGCGGCTGACCCAGAAGGTGAACTCGAAGAGCTCGCTGAGATCTACGAAGAGCGCGGTCTCACGCCAGAACTCGCGAAGCAAGTCGCTGTCGCTTTGACTGAGCACGACGCTCTAGGCGCTCACTTGCGCGAAGAGCTTGGTCACCACGAAGTTTCGAAGGCGCGTCCGTTGCAGGCAGCAATGGCATCGGCGGCAGCGTTTGTCGCCGGCGGCATCATCCCGTTCTTTGGCTTGTTCTTCTCTAACGGAATGCGCGGTCCGGCCATCACAGCGATTAGCGTCGTCGGCCTGTGGGCCGCTGGCTACTTGTCGGCTCGCGCAGCTGGCTGCGGAATTTTGCGCCCAACGCTTCGCGTCGTCCTGGGTGGCTCACTCGCGATGGCAGTCACCTACCTCGTCGGCACGCTCTTCGGCGCGGTTGCCTAATGACCAAGCTCACCACCGGCGACGTCGTAGCGAACTTCTCGTTGCTTTCTGACAACGGCGAGAAAGTTTCGCTAAAAGATTTCGCAGGATCCAAGGTCATCGTCTACGTGTACCCAGCTGCGATGACGCCTGGCTGCACGAAGCAGGCATGCGACTTTCGAGATACTGACGCGGCGTGGAAGAGCGAAGGCTTCAAAGTCATCGGCATTTCACCGGATAAGCCAGAGAAACTCGCGAAGTTTCGCGAACATGATGCGCTGCCGTTTACGTTGTTGTCCGATCCAGATAAGTCAGTTCTGATCACCCTCGGCGCTTTCGGCGAAAAGCAGCTGTACGGCAAGACCGTGGTCGGCGTTATCCGATCGACGTTCGTTCTCGACGTCGATGGTCGCGGAAAAGCCAAGGTCCTCTACGCTTTTTATAACGTCAAAGCGACAGGACACGTTGCGAAACTTCGCAAGGACCTCGGCCTCTCCTAACCCACTTTGCGGTACGTGCAAATGCCCTATGCGGTACGTGTAATTGCCCTATGTGGTACGTGTAATTGCACTTTGAGCGAGTTCCAACTCGCGCTCGTCGATGACTGACGCATCAAAGCCGGCCAAAGCACAGATGGCCGTGACCCACATCTGAGGCGTGTAGTCATCTGGTCGATAACCGCCAGCGCCGCCGAAGATAATCGGCGTGGATTCGAAGCTGCGACGAACAAATCCGACGGCACGATTGAAACCGTTGACGCTGTACTGCAGCGATGCCAGCGAATCTTGGGCATGACCATCCGCGCCACCTGCGATCATGATGACATCGGGCTGAAACTCGCGGCATGCGTCGACGAAGTCCTGCACGGCTGCAAGTAGTTCCGCATCGCCGTCGCCCGACTTGAGCGGTCGGTTGTAGACATGAGATGCGGTATCACTCTCGATCACAGATCCAGTGCCAGGGAAGATTCCGCCTTGGTGCACCGAGAACGTCAGCACATCCGGATTGTTGCGGCACAGAGCCTCAGTGCCATCTCCGTGATGGACATCAATGTCCAAGATCGCAACGCGCTTGCCTTGCTGAGTCAATGCTGCAGCCGCTCCTGCAAAATCCGCAAAGACGCAAAAACCAGATGCGTAGCTGGCCATCGCATGATGTTTCGCGCCGGGCAAATGCACTGTGTTGAGTTCACCTGCGAGCGCAAGCTCGACCGCAGCCATCGTGCCGCCGTACAGCCGAGTGGCGAGCGACGCCAAATCAGCGTTTGCGCCATCCCATGCGCCGCTGACATGTTGATCGACAACCTGATCGATGTATTCGCCGGTGTGGACGAGTTCGAGTTCTTCTCGAGTGGCTACGCGGCCCGGCAGCGTCACGACGTCGATGTCGTGCTGGGCAGCGATTGCGCCGAGCAACGCAGTCGCGTTGGTGTAGCGCCGACCCTGCGTCGGATGCGAAGCTCCTAGAACCCAGTTGTGATAGTCGACTTCGTGAATGTAATTGATTTTCATTGGCTTTCCCCCTTGTGGCACCCTCTTGTGTCGGAAGTGTGCGCCACCAACCTGACACTTCATCTGGCTCGCGCCGATTAGGCTTGGGTGATTCGACTCAAGGAGCTCTCGTGCAGGATTTTCGACTCGGCGACCGAGTGTTCGGGTACCTCAACCCTTACATCATTGCTGAAATTGGCGTGAACCACGAAGGTAGCCTCGAACGCGCGAAGCACCTCATCGAGGCTGCAGCTCGCGGCGGAGCACATGCTGCTAAGTTCCAGACCTACAAAGCCGAGCTGCTCGCTGCCAAGACCACGAGCCCTGCGTATTGGGACCAGACCAAAGAAGCGACCTCGTCGCAGTACGAGTTGTTCCAGCGCTGGGATAACTTCGGAGATTCTGAATACGAAGCGCTCGCGCAGACCTGCAAGGACGTCGGCATCGATTTCATGTCGACGCCTTTCGACTTCGAGGCGGCCAACGCCCTCGCACCTCTGATGCCCGCAATCAAGATCGCATCTGCTGACATCACTAACGTGCCGTTGATTCGCCTGGTCGCATCCAAAGGCAAGCCAGTCATCATCTCGACCGGTGCTGCGACTCTCGAAGAAGTTCGCACGGCCGTCGAGATCGCGACAGCCGCCGGCGCCACCGAAATCACCCTGCTCCATTGCATCCTGAACTACCCAACCTCAATCGAAAACGCGCAGCTCGCTCAGATTGATGCGCTGAAGGCGGAGTTCGGTGACCGCTGCGCAATCGGATATTCCGACCACGTGACGCCAGAACCTGACGGCGATGTGCCAGCTCTGCTCACCGCGACGATTCTCGGCTCAGTCGTTCTCGAAAAGCATTTCACCGACGACAAGACCGCGATCGGCAACGATCACTACCACGCAGTCGACGAGGTCGACTTGCTTCGCTTCACGACCAACCTCGCCCGCATCCGCGCTGGCTACGGCGATGGCGTGCGGGATTTGTCCGGTCAGCAGGCCGCAATCAACAACGCCCGCCGTCGCGTCATCGTCAAAGATTCTCACCCAGCCGGCTATGTGATTCAGGCAGAAGACCTGATTCCGCTGCGCAGCAATATCGGCATCGAAATCGCCCACTGGGATCAGGTAGTCGGCCGCACTCTCGCCGTCGACGTTGAGGCGGAATTGCCTCTCGAATGGTCCCAGCTCGTCTAGTTCTGGCATAGGTCATCGCGACTAAACTCGCCGCATGACTTGGTTGATTACTGGCGGCGCTGGCTACATCGGTTCGCATGTCGTGGCCTCTGCTCGCAAGGCCGGCTTCTCGGTCGTCGTCATCGACGATCTCTCAACTGGTTTCGAAGATCGCATTCCAGCTGACGTCCCGTTTATCAACGCAGACATCGCAGATCGTGACGCCGTCGCGGCTGCAATCAAGCAGTACGGCATAACTGGCGTCGTCCATCTCGCAGCCAAGAAGCAGGTCGGCGAATCTGTCGAGCAGCCATTCCTCTACTGGGACTGGAACATCAACAAGATGATCACGTTCCTCGACGTGCTCAATTCCAACGGCGTCACTCAGTTCGTGTACTCATCGAGCGCCGCTGTGTACGGCAATCCAGCAGATGGCAGCACCGCGCTGACGGAAGAGACCGAGTGCAAGCCGCTGTCCCCGTACGGCGCTACCAAGCTCGCTGGCGAAGTTCTGATTGAGTCGCTCGCATCCATCGGCAAGCTCGCTGGCATCTCGCTGCGCTACTTCAATGTCGCCGGCGCTGGCGATCCAGTCCTCGCCGATCGCATGGCCTTTAATCTGATTCCGATAGCGCTGACTCTGATGGACAACAAGCGCCCGATCACTGTCTTCGGTACTGATTACCCGACGCCTGACGGAACGTGCATCCGCGACTACGTCCATGTCGAGGATCTCGCCGAGGCGCACGTCGCTGCGATGCAGCATCTCGTCGACGGTAACGCTGGTCATGTGCGTCTCAACATCGGCACGGGACACGGCGCATCTGTGCTCGACATCGTCCACGCTCTCGAAGCATGTGCCGGCGAGAAGGTTGAGTGGAGCGACACTGGTCGTCGCGCAGGCGACCCGACGTCGGTCGTTGCTAACGTGCAACGCGCGAAGTCCGTGCTCGGCTGGCAGTCGAGCCGCACTCTCGATGACATCGTGAGCAGCGCATATCGCGCGTGGCCAAAGGCTTAAGCACTTGTCTGATTCGATGACGCCTGAGTGGGGTCGCGAATACGTTCGCGAAGTCTGCGATGTCATCTGGGATGTCGAGACAGAGTTCGATCTCCTCAATTGGCGCGTCATCGGAGTGCATCCGTGGCCGCTGCTGCGTATGCCGATCTATTACGCCATTACACAGCAGCTTGGTTTCTTCGGCGATCCACATCCAGCCAAAGCTGATGTCGATGAAGGCTTCGAGGCGCCCGCTGCTGCGCAGGACATTTGGCGGTCTCTGCTTGTGCGCGAGCGCCGTAGTGCGGGTGGGCGCACTTTCTGGATGCGATGGTTGCCTGGTCTCGGTCGCGATGTGCTCGTCACACACTCACGCAAACTCGGTGGCATTGATGTTTACACGCAGGCCGCCGCAGCGCAGCTTGGCAAGAACTCACTCGTCGTCGATCGCACGCCTGCTGAGGTGCCAGCTGGACTCGACCTTCGCTCGATCCTCGAACTCAATCGCAAGTGGATGAAGAGTGTCGAGACGCCTTCGGTCTCGGCAGCAGATGTTGAGCGCTTCGCGCAAGTCATCGCAGCACTCGAATCCCGACTCGGGGTGAATCTCCAAGAGTTCGTGGCGGTTTTCGAGAACCGAGTGCGACTGCTCTCTCGCCAATCGACTTCTTACGCACGCTTCTTCAAGCTCGCTAAAACCAAGCGGCTTATCGTCACGGATTCCTATTTCAGTGTTGCGCTCATGGCCGGTGCTCGTGCAGCCGGCGTGCATATTGTCGAACTGCAGCATGGCTTCATTTCGCGTTATCACTTGGGCTACTCCTACCCGCGCGGCCAGGCGTCGCCGTACATGGCGGATGAGCTCTGGACATTCGGCCAGTACTGGATCGATGAGACACCGCTGCCAGCGAACATCAAAACGCGCGTGATCGGTGCGCCGTATGTCGAGGCGCTCGCAGCTACCAACACTGAACAGAACACCGCACATCGAATCGTGTTCACGTCACAAGGCGCTATCGGCGAACAACTCTTGCCGCTGGCTCTCGAAGCTGCGCATGCGATGCCTCATAAGCACATCATTTTCCGGCTTCATCCGAGCGAATCACTCGCTGACTTTGAGGCGAAGCTGAGCCAGCTCGGCGAAATCCCAGCTAACTTCGAGCTCAATGCCCGCACCCCGAATATTTTCGCGTTGTTGGCCTCAGCAGAGACGCAGGTCGGTGTCTTCTCGACCACGCTGCTCGAAGGTATGGCCCTCGGCTGCAAGACAGCCATCCTCGCGCTGCCAGGTTATGAGTATTTGCAACTCGTCGTCGAACGTGGCGATGCATCGATCGCGCGCAATGCTGATGAGTTAGTCGAAGCGATTGAGTCTGCAGCGACCTGCGCGAATCCGCAGTATTACTACGCGAAGCCGACTAAGCGCCTGCTGTAGCGATGCTCTAGTTGTTCGGCGTGAGAGTGTCGAGAATGCGCTCGATCACGGCGCCGTTGGTTCGATCGCTTGTAGCGTCGAGTGCGCGCTCATGAAGCGTGCGACGCAAGTCATTGCTATTGAGAACATGGCGGATGTGCGCGCCAATCGTCGCTACATCGCACAGCGAACCGAGACCGAGGTTGAGCACACCGAACTCAACGGACGCGTGGGTGTGCGTCAATTCCTTGTCGTTCTGCGCGATGCAGATGACTGGGACACCAAGTGACAAAAGCTCCGTAATCGTCCGGCCCGCACTCGAGACCGCGAGGTCGACCTTTGCCATCAGCGACGGCATATGCGCGACGTTATGCAGAATCTGGCCGTCGAGGCCGAAATCGCTGAGCGGTGGCAATTCGGCAGCGCCGAGGCCGCGCACGACACTGACTTCGCCGCGGTACTCGATGTCGCGCAGCGCTTCGAGAGTCTTCAGAGTGAGTCCCGATGGATCAGTTCCGCCGAAGACCACGAGCAAATGCTCAACGCTGTCGCGGAAAGCAATCGGTTCGACGCTCTCGTTGAAGGCAGGCGACAAAATCGCATTGCGAACGCCGTTGAGCTGACGCTCGGCCGGCACTCGACGATTGCGGTACAGATCGCTCACCAACAAGTGCGCGCGCTCCGCACCTTCGCCGAGGTCCTCGAAAGTCACCACCGCGCGGGCGGCAACTTTGAGGCGCTCCACGTAAGCGGCCTTCGTATCGAGATGATCGAGAATGATCATGTCAGGCTGTTCTTCATCAGCCAGGGCATAAAACGCATCATCGCTCTCAACTTCCGTCACACGGAAGGGGTGCTGGGCGAAGAAGTCGCGAGACAACTCAGAACGAGCATTAATCACAATCTGTAGGTCGTGCATCGCAAGCTCTTGAGCTAGCGCTAGCGCGCGATACACGTGACCCATGCCGAGGTTTACTGCGGCGTCGACGCGAATCATCACCGAGAGCTTGGTAGCGAGGTACTCCGCGACCATCCAGTCAGCGAAGTGGTCGATGTCGAGAGCTTCTTCAGTCCCCACTTCGACGAGTTTGATCGGCTCGACGATACGAGTGTCGTTGGAGAGGAAGTTGCCGATCGTCGTCGCGATGACGCCACCTGTCTCGCGGAACTTCGGTGGCAACAACTGACGATTGACGCGGGCTGCGTATTCAGGTCGCGGCGTTCCATCGGCATCCGTGGTCCACGTGAGATGGCGGTCGTCGACGACAGTGAGGACGCTGCCGGCACCGTTTTTGAGCAGCTCGACCGCCTCTCCGATTCGCTGACCCTTAATGAATGGACAGGTCGGCTGAACGGTGATGAACGGATCGGCTGGATGCGCGCCTTCGTCGAGCAGCTGCGTGATGACCTTGCGAGCGACGTCGTCGAGAGTTTGCTTGCCGGTGGTCTTCTCTTCGCGCATAACGCGTACGCCGTGCTTATGCGCAATGCTCTC
>JBDLPZ010000051.1:0-9478 GCA_039800825.1 Actinomycetota bacterium | reverse complement strand
GGAATCACGTTTCGAGCGAGGAATGCGAAGTTGCCGTGCGTGACGACGCAGCCCTTTGGGCGACCCGTGGTTCCCGAGGTATAGATGATCGTGCAGGTGTCGCCAGGGTGCACAGCCTCGCGGCGAGCATCGGCATCGGCATCCGAAATCCAGTTGCCGGCGTTGCGAAGCTCCGTCAGAGCGCCGCGATCGAAGATCCAGGTATGGCGCAAGTCTGGGAGGCTCGGACGGACGCTTTCAAGCAAAGCAAGGTTTGCTTCGTTCTCGACGACGACCGCTGCGGCCTGAGAATCCGACAAAATCCAATGCATCTGCTCAGCGCTGGAGGTTTCGTAGATGGGGACAGTGACACATCCCGCGTACCAGATCGCGTAGTCGGTGATGGTCCAGTCGAAGCGCGTTCGAGACATGATCGCGATGCGATCACCAGGCTTGATGCCGCTGGCGATGAAGCCTTTGGCGACGGCACGAACTTCTTCGAGGAACTCGGCAGAGGAGAGTTCAGTCCATTCGGCGCCGTCGCGGCGAACGATCGTGGGCTTCGTTGGCTGGTTGGCTGCGTGAGAAACGAGAGCGTCGGTCAGGCTGCCTGAAGACGGATAAGCCACAATCGCTGGGACGGTGAATTGCTGCACTTTTTCCTCCATGGATTTCGGGCACAAACTATCGGCGGGAGTCGAGACGTGCCACCGACGCAGGCTGCTTGTTGCCTACCCACTGGTATCTCGTGCTCTGTACAAAATAGATTGGTGCCGTGGCTGACATCACTCAAGGCTCCATCCAAATTTCTGCCGACCCTTCGGCAGTGGCTCGCGTGCTCGCAGATGTGCGAAGTTACCCAGCCTGGACTGAAGGAATGTCGAATATCGAAATCCTTGAGGAATCTGACGGGCGCCCGATTCGGGCAAGTTTTCGGGTCAGCGGCGGACCGATTTCGGATGAAGTAGAGCTCAGCTACGTGTGGAGCGATAGCGACGTGAACTGGACGTTGTTGAAAGGCAACACCATCACGCGGATGAACGGAAGCTACTCATGGCTGCCTGCTACTGGAGGAACTGAAGTCACGTACACGCTTGAGATTGAGCTCAGCATGGGTCTGCCCGGATTCATCAAGCGGGCGGCCGAAAAGACAATCGTGACCACTGCGCTGCAGGGACTTAAGAAACGAGTGGAGTCGGCCAATGACTAGAGCCACCAATCCCGACGGCACGCCGTGGTGGGTATCTACTGGCCCACCTCAGCCGAGCGCACCCGTCGATTCTCCTGAACCAGAGGCAGAGGCGTCCACACACTCTTCGCCTCAGGCAGAGTCGGCCGCATCAGGTGGGTCCATTTTCGGGATCACTCCTGAGAGTCAGGCTGCTGCGCTCAACGCAGGCCTGAATCTGATTACCGCAGTGCTTGATGTCGTATCGCGACCTCTGACCGGTGAGCCAGAGCAAGCATCGACCCACGATGTCAGTGCCTGTGGGGTGTGCCCTCTCTGCGTGGGCCTCAATACATTGCGCGAGCACGACGAAGAGTTGGCTGATTTGGTCGAATCAGCAATGAGTGGTGTGACTAGCAGTATCGAGAAGCTCACTGGTCTGTTGCCTGACCTTGCAGAGCGATTCGCTGAGACGATGGCCAGCTCGCTCGTGCGAATCGCCTTTAAGAACATGTCTGGCAAGTGACATTAGGCTTCGCGCACATCGGTGAAGGAGTAAGCATGGGTCTCTCGATTGGTGTCGACCTCGGTGGCACAAAAATTGCCGCCGGCGTAGTCGACGAAAACGGAAACATCCTCGCGTCTGATCGCGTGCCCACCCCCTCACTTTCGTCCGAGGCTGTCGTCGCGGCCATAGCTGAACTGGTTGACGGTTTGCGCCAGGGCCATGACGTTACGTCCGTCTGCGTCGCTGCTCCCGGCTTCGTAGATGCAGCTCGCTCGACTCTGCGATTCACCCCAAATCTGCCTTTCCGCAACGAGCCTCTGGGGGAGCGACTGTCCCAAACGCTCGGCCTGCAGGTGCTCATCGAGAATGACGCCAACGCAGCAGCCTGGGCCGAAGCGCGATTTGGTGCTGCCCAAGGTCTCTCCAATGTGGTCTTGCTGACCGTCGGCACAGGTCTCGGCGGTGGATTGATTGTCGATGGAAACCTCGTTCGCGGCGCATTCGGTTTCGCCGCTGAAGTTGGACATATGACGTTGGTGCCAGAAGGCGAAGCCTGTGGCTGCGGGCAGTTCGGCTGCTGGGAGCAGTACGCATCCGGCAACGCTCTGCTGCGTATTGCACGCCAGTCAGCTCAAAAGCATCGCTCGGAGGCCGGAATCTTGCTGGCTTTGGGCGACGGCACTCCAGAAGGTATTCAGGGCGCGCACATCACGGCCGCGGCTGAGGCTGGTTGCCCAATCGCCATATCTGCTTTCAACAAGCTCGGCAAGAATCTAGGCAAGGGCATGGCAACCATGAGCGCTCTTTTGGACCCAGAGATGTATGTCATCGGAGGAGGCGTGTGCGAAGCCGGCGATTTGTTGCTCGCGCCAACTCGCGCCGCATTTGAAAAGAATCTCACGGCCTTGGCTCACCGACCAATGCCGAAGATTGTCGCTGCCACTCTTGGTAACGATGCAGGCCTCGTCGGCGCAGCTGACTTGGCTCGAAAGGGATAGTTCCATGCTGTACAACTTTGTTAAGTACGTGCTCTTGGGCCCGTGGATTCGCTTGGTCTACCGACCAAAAGTGCTGAATAAGAATCGCGTGCCGAAGACCGGCGCAGCAATCTTGGCGTCAAACCACGTGTCGTTTAGTGACTCGATCTTCTTGCCGGTGGTGGTCCGACGTCGCATTACGTTCTTAGCCAAGAGTGAGTACTTCACCTCACCTGGCATCAAGGGCTTCTTTTCGAAGTTGTTCTTCTCTGGAGTTGGCCAGGTTCCGATCGACCGCAGCGGTGGCCGTGCGGCCGAAGCTGCCATTCGCACTGCTATCGGCATCCTCGAGCGCGGGGAACTTCTCGGTATTTACCCTGAAGGCACACGTTCACCTGATGGAAAGTTGTACCGCGGTCGTACGGGCATGGCGCGCATGGCCATCGAAGCTGGAGTGCCTGTTATTCCTGTCGCCATGATCGGCACCTACGAAATTCAGCCGACGGGTCAGGTGTGGCCGAAGCTCGGCAAGATCACGGTCGCTTTCGGTGAGCCAATCGACCTGAGTGAATTTAAGGATCGCGTCAAGGACCCCGCAGCGCTTCGCGAGGCAACTAACCGTGTGATGGTCGCGCTGCAGGCATTGAGCGGTCAGCAGTACGTCGACATCTACGCGACTAAGGCGAAAGAGATTCTGGCCAATCCCGAGCCAGACTTGGTCGACGTCACTGAAGCCGCAGATGCAGACGAAAGTGCCGGCAACGCATAGTTCATCTTGGTCTTGAAATGTTGAAGGGCGCATGCAATGCATGCGCCCTTCAACATTAGGTCTGCTTAGTGATGAGCAGCTTCGCCCTTTGGCTGACCGATGCCTGCGAGAAGCGAGTTGAACCACTCCTGATCGGTGTTGAAGGCTTTGCCGCCCTTGATGCGTTCGAATTCGATTGCGCGCAAGGCATTGCCCTGTTCCTCGTCGTGACCGACGAGACCTGGCGTGCCGGCAAGTGCCGAGTCGACTGCGACTTCAACACACTCACGAATGAGTTCGATGTCGGCGGCATTCGCTGCGGCAGAGCGGGCGAAGTAGCCGCTCTTCTGAACGAGAACCTTGTCGGCACCGATCATCGGCGCGAACTGCTTACCGAACCATGCGCCGGGGTTGATCAAGTCGATTTTGACGTGACCGAACGGATCGCGTGGGACTTCTTCGCCGCGTGCTTCCATTTCGGCGACGATGCTGTCGATGCCAGCGCCCTCTGACAGGAAGATGTTGACATTGCCCTGAGCGTCCATGATGGCGCGCAAGCGGTCAGCTTCGGCGTTGAGATCGATGTGCATCTCTGGAACGTAGACAGCGTGGACATCGCGACGCGAGCGCGGAACGCCGAAGGCGTCGAGCCACTCGCGGTCATCAAGCATCTGGCGGTACGCCTGCGCGGTAGCGGCGGTCAACCAGCCACAGTGGCGACCCATCACTTCGTGGATGACGAGCATGCGTGGGTTGGCGGAGTGTTCCGAGACGACGTTCGTGAAGTACACCGCACCCTGTTCAGCCGCAGTCCATGCTCCCAGGCTCTGCGCGATTGGGATGATGTCGTTGTCGATGGTCTTCGGAAGGCCCACGACGGTGAGCGGGTAGTTGTTGGTCGCGAGGAAAGCGGCCAAGTCAGCTGCAGCGGTGTTGGTGTCATCGCCACCGATGGTGTGCAAGACATCTACGCCGTCCTTGACGAGCTGGTCAGCTGCGACCTTCTGTGGGTCTTCGCCTTCTTTGACCAGACCTCGCTTGACGCAGTCCTTGATGTTGGTGAGCTTCACGCGGCTGTTGTTGATCGGCGAACCACCGAAGCCGTGGAGCAGATGAGCCTTCGCCCGAACTTCATCAGTGACAACGATGCTGTCGCCCTGAAGCAGACCTGCGTAACCGCCGCGGTAGGCGATGATTTCGATGTCTGGCGAGAGTTCGGTGTAGCGCTGGATGAGTCCACCGACTGCTGAAGACAAGCACGGTGCGAGACCGCCAGCGGTGAGTAGTGCGACCTTACGGACCGGAGCCATGGGTTTCCTTCCAAAGAAATTGGGGGAGACTCAACAACAGTGGTGAGTACAGGCAAACGCTAGCGCGAAGCCCGCGGGGGACAGTCAGTGGTCGCATGCTGAACAGGTTTTCGGCCCAAAATTGCCTCTCGGTAGAATCGCCTTATGACAGCAAACAAGATTTCGTGGCCAGATTTGCCTGCCGCTCAGCAACCTGAGTGGCCAGACGCAGCTGCGCTCGAGTATGCCCAGGGTCGATTGGCCGCCGTGCCGCCCCTGGTCTTTGCTGGTGAATGTGACACCCTGACCGATCGCCTGGCAGATGTAGCCACCGGCAAAGCGTTCGTGCTCATGGGTGGCGACTGCGCTGAGACCTTCGTTGCCAACACTGCAGATTCCATCAAGGCCCGCCTGCAGACCGTGCTTCAGATGGCCGTCGTCTTGACCTACGGCGCGTCCATGCCGGTGGTCAAGGTGGGCCGAATGGCTGGCCAATACTTCAAGCCACGCTCGAAGCCCACCGAAGTTCGCGATGGCGTTGAACTGCCTTCGTACAAGGGTGACGGCATCAACGAAATCGAGTTCGACGCGGTCGCTCGCAAGGTCGATGCTGGCCGTCTCGTCGAGGCTTACCATGCGTCTTGCTCGACTCTCAATCTCGTGCGTGCCTTCACTCAGGGCGGCTTTGCTGACCTTCGCATGGTCCACTCGTGGAATCAGTCGTTCGTCGGCTCCTCGCCAGTCGGCGCTCACTACGAAAAGGTTGCGGGCGAAATCGATCGCGCTCTTGCGTTCATGTCGGCCTGTGGCCGCGACCCAGAAGAGTTTCGTCGCACGGAGTTCTTCGCTGCGCATGAGGCGCTGGTACTGGATTACGAACGTCCGCTCACTCGCATCGATTCCCGTACGGGCAATCCTTACTCAGTCTCTGGTCACTTTTTGTGGATTGGCGAGCGCACTCGCCAGATGGACGGCGCACACGTTGATTTCGCTGCCACCATCCACAACCCAATCGGCGTCAAGCTTGGTCCTACGACCACCCCTGAACTTGCAGTCGAACTTGCGAACAAGCTCAACCCGCACAAGATTCCTGGTCGCTTGACCTTTATCACTCGCATGGGCCACAACAAGATTCGTGAGGTTCTTCCTGCCATCGTGAAGGCTGTCGAAGAGAGCGGTCACCCGGTTATCTGGTGCTGCGATCCAATGCACGGCAATACGAAGGAAACCTCGAACGGCTACAAGACTCGTTCTTACGAAGAAGTTATCGACGAAGTCTTCGGCTTCTTCGAGGTGCACCGTGCACTCGGCACTCATCCAGGTGGATTGCATATCGAACTCACCGGCGACGATGTCACTGAGTGCATCGGTGGCGTGAGTGGTTTGTCAGAGACCGATCTCGAAGATCGTTACGAAACCGCTTGCGACCCACGACTCAATCGCGAGCAGTCGCTTGAGTTGGCCTTCCATGTCGCAGACATGCTGTTGAAGCGATAGTTCCATGTTGCAAGTGGTCATTCCTTCACCGTTCGGGATGATCTCCTGCCAGTTCCACGAGTCGACGCAAGGCGTCGATGGCTTCGGCAATCCGACCGAAGGTGCAGTTGTTTCGCTGAGCATTGGCACGCCAATCTCTCAAGACGCAAAGATGCACTCGGGTACCTGTGGATTCGGCGGAGTTGCGCGCATCAATCTCATGGCGTGGCTCGGCGGAGATATCGAAGCGCTCAAGCACATTGGTGTGAGCCAGCCTGGTTCGGAGTTTCGTCAAGATGTGTGGCAAGCGATGCGTCAGACCCGAGAGCCTGTCTCGTATGGCGTATTAGCTGCGATGGCTGGGCATGAAGGAGCTTTTCGGGCGGCCGCATCAACCTGTGCCAATAATCGCGTCGCTCTTATCGTTCCGTGCCACCGGATTATCAAAGCTGATGGTTCCCTCGGCGAATACTCGATCGGAGAGCAAGGTCAGAAACTCAAGGCAGCCCTGATCGCTCACGAAGCCAAGTTCTTGTAAGTCCTGGCTGCTACTTCTTGCAGTAGTAGAAGACGCCCAGGTTGACGGTGCTGCCACGCGCAATCTTCGTGCCGCCCTTGGCGGATTGCTGCAGCACCGCACTGTTGGACGCACCCTTAGGGCACTTATTTGAGGTCTCGATATTGGGCACCAGGCCGGCCGCTTCAAGCAGGCTGAAAGCCGTCTTCTTCGTCTTGCCAACGACGTTTGGAACCGTCACCGGCGGCGGGCCGTCGGAAATCGTCAGTGTGATTCGCGCCTCTGGCAATTGCTTGGAGCCACTTCGTGGACTCATCTTGATGACCTTGCCGGTGTCGACGCTCGATGAATAAGCGCGAACCTGCGTCACGACTGAGAAGCCTGCGTTTTGGAGCTTGGTGGTCGCGGCCTCGAGAGTCAGGCCCTTCACGCTCGGCAGCTTGATTGGCTGTGGGCCTTTGGAAACCAGCAGAGTTACCGTCGTGCCTTTGAGAAGTTTGGTGCCGGCGTCAGGGTCAGTGCCGATCACGTCGCCTTTGTTGACGACCGAACTGAACCTTGGTTTCGTCTCGCCGATTTGAAGCTTCGCTTCGGTGATCGCGACAGTCGCATCAGAGACAGACTTGCCGCTGACACTCGGCACAGCAAACTTCTCAGGTCCCTTAGAAACGACGAGTTCGACTATTGAGCTCTTGGCAAGTTGCTCGCCGCTCAAAGGTTTAGCCGAGACGAGGTAACCATCTTCAATCGTGTCGCTGAATACACGCTGCGTGACTTTGCCTTGTAGCTCAGCTTTAGCGAGTGAGCTGAGTGCTTGTTCTTCAGATGCGCCAATGAGCTGAGGGACAACAGTGAGATTGTTCTGATAAGCCATCCAGGCGAAGGCAACCACTGCGATGAGTGCAGCAGCGACGACGGCGCGTGTGCCTTTGCGGCGACGGCCATCTGTAGTCGAGACTTTCAGCGCCCGTGCGCGCTTGCGCTCTGCAGATCGCTCACTACGGCGACCCGTAACTCGCTCACGCCTAACGGTGTTGTCCGGTTCGGTGGTCGTCGGCGGAAAGTGCTCGGCTGGTTCAAAGAACTCGGGCACACCGTGAGCAGGGAGTCGGTCGGGAGTATTGATAATCGTGGTCGGTTGATTCTCAATCGAGACGGGGGCAGGTCGCTCAGACTGAGTGCCGTCGAGGACACCGCGAGCATGACGTACGTCGTCGAGGAACTCTGCCGCAGTCTGGTACCGCAAGTCGGCGTTGCGCTGTGTTGCTTTCTTGATGATGCGATCAAAAATGGCCGGTAGGGCCGGGTTCACGAGCGACGGTGCGGGAATGTCGCTGTGGACGTGTTGAAACGCGATTGCGATAGGAGTGTCGCCGCCGTGCGGGACCTTGCCGGTCACCATTTCGAACAGCAAAACACCTGCGCTGTATACGTCGCTTCGCGCATCGGTCAGACCCTTCTCTACCTGTTCGGGAGAGAGGTATGCGACGGTTCCAATGAGAACGCTCTTAGTGGTTTGAGTGCTTTCGCCGTCTTCGATGGCTCGCGCCAGTCCAAAGTCCGTGACCTTGATCGTGCCGTCGTCGGCAATCATGATGTTTTCAGGCTTGATGTCGCGGTGGATGAAGCCGGCGCTGTGCGCGGCGTCGAGCGCCTGAAGAACTGGGTCCATTACGGCTAGAGCCTGCGTTGGAGTGAGAAGGTTGCGCTCGGTCAAGACGTCGCGGATCGTGTATCCCTCGACCAGTGGCATGACAAGGTAGATCGAACCAGTCGCGGCATCGCGTCCTTGGTCATGCACGGATACGACGTGCGGATGAGAGAGGGCCGCAGCAGCACGAGCTTCGCGTTGAAATCGCGCCACGAAGTTTGGATCGTCGGCGAGGGAAGCGTGCATGACCTTGACGGCGACGACTCTGCGCAGCCTTAAATCACTGGCCAGATATACCGTCGCCATGCCGCCTCTCGCGGCGACTGACTCAATGCGGTAGCGACCGTCGAGCGTGCGTCCAATCAGAGAATCTGGGGAAACGCTCATTTGACCAAGTTTAGAAGTCGCGAGGCTTAAATAGCCGCTAGATTGGGACGTGTTGGTGCAGGTTCTTCAATTATGTGCACGAGGTTTCAGTGAGCATTTTTAACTATGTGTTTGTGCTTCTGGGCTGCTTGTTTGGCAGCTTGTGGCTTGAACTCGTATTGCGTACGCGCGTGCTCAAGCGCTGGCGGCGACTGATTCGCGTCCTGCCTATTGTCGTTGTGGTCTTTTCCCTGTGGGATGCCTATGCGATTGGCAGCAAGCACTGGAATTTTGATCCACAGCAGACTCTCGGTCTACATGTGCCAGGTTCAATTCCGCTCGACGAGATTCTGTTCTTCATTGTTGTGCCGATTTGTGCAATTTTGAGCTACGAAGGTGTCCGGTCTGTGCGTCCTGATTGGGACAAGTCGTGACCTACACACAACTCTCGATTACGGCCATCGTCCTTGCCGTCGCTGTTGATCTCTGGATTGTCCGCGGGCAAGTTCTCAAGCAGCGAGTCTTTTGGGCTAGCTACGCAATCGTTGTGTTCTTCCAACTTCTGAGCAACGGGGCCTTCACGGGTCTCGGCATCGTCAAATATGACGACAGCGCAATCGTGGGCGGGACTTCACCTGCAGTGGGAGCTCCGCCGATGTTTGGCGACGGCCGAATCGCGTTTGCTCCCATCGAGGACCTCGGCTTCGGCTTCGCGCTTGTCGTGCTTTCGGTGTCTCTGTGGGTGGCGGTCGAGCGTCGGGCATTAGATGCAGAAACGACCGCTGGCCCACCTCGGGTG
>JBDLPZ010000050.1:0-3195 GCA_039800825.1 Actinomycetota bacterium | reverse complement strand
GCGCATACCGCGACACGATCGACTGGGAACCTGGTGACAACGAGGCCGTCGCTGCATCCGAAATTACTGCAACTCTTCAAAACGCCTACGGAACCTTTCTGCCAGAGCTGTCATGGACTGTTCTGGACGCTGCGGGCACCGCTGTTGCACAGATCGCGTGTGCCCACGACGGCAGGCGACCCATGGTTCTCTTTGTTTACGTTGATCCAATCGTCCAGCGCCAAGGATTAGCTTCTTGGCTCATGAGCACAGTTGCGAACAAAGCACGCGAACTCGGCCACACTGAAATCGTTCTCTATGTGACAGCAGGCAATCCTGCGCAACACCTCTACACGCGTCTCGGATTCAGAGAATCAAACTAGCGGGATATTGAGGCTCGCCTTCGAGCTACGCATCACCACAAATGTCTTGAACTTCTTAACGTTGTTGTTAGAGAAGAACAGTTGCTTCGTAAGTTCGGTGTATTCGCTCATGCTTTGCACTACGACAACGACAATGAAGTCAGCTTCGCCAGTCACGTAGTAGCACTGCTGCACCCGCGCATCCGCCGACAGCGCTGCCTCGGTCGCACTCAACAACTCCGGCTGCTCGCTCTCAACTTCGATCTGCACGACCAGCGTGATCGCGTGGCCGAGGAGCTCTCCATCCAGCACAGCCGAAGTCCGCGTAATCACACCCGCATCAGTAAGGCGGCGAATGCGCCGATTGACCGCGGCCGTCGAGAGGCCCACCCGCTTGCCGACCACGGCTTGCCCGACAGACGCGTCCGTCTGCAGCAGATCCAGAATCTGCAAGTCTGTGGAGTCCAGCTCAATGCGCATGCGGCAACTGTGCAGCAGACAAGCAGAACAGCGCAACAATTTTGCGCGCACAGCAACTTTCACGACGACTTATTCCACATCCCTTGCACATACATTGCGTCAGCCCTTGAATCCGACCATGGATTCAGCAACCCAAGTCATCGCCTGGCGGCGCGAGCTACATAAGCGTGCCGAAGTCGGCTTCGAGCTCCCACGCACCGTCGCCTACCTGCGCGAGGCCCTCACCGACCTTGGCCTCGAACTCAGCGGTGACATCGGCGGCGGTTTCGTCGCGACGCTCACCAACGGCGACGGCCCGACCATCGGCATCCGCGCCGACATGGACGGCCTGTCCATCAGCGAGTCGACCGGCAAGCAGTGGACGAGCGAGCAGCCACAATCGATGCACGCCTGCGGTCACGACGGCCACATGGCGATGGCACTCGGCGCCGCGGCAGCACTGACCAACAGTCGCGAGTTCAGCGGCACAATCCACTTCGTCTTCCAACCTGCAGAAGAACCTGGCCACGGTGCACAGTCGATGATGGCCGCCGGTCTCTTCGACCGCTACCCGATGGACGCGATGTTCGGCCTCCACAATCTGCACGGCGTCCCCGCTGGCTCACTTCATACACGACCCGGCGCGATCATGGCCAGCGAAGACCTTTTCGAGATTCACATCCACGGTCGCGGCGGTCACGCATCACGACCTGAGGCAGTCGTCGACCCACTCGTCATCGGCGCCGAAATCGTCACTGCACTTCAATCAATCGTCAGCCGTAGCGTCGCACCGACAGACGTCGCTGTCGTGTCCTGCACGGAGTTCATCAGCGACGGCGCTCGCAACGCGATCCCATCCAACGTCATCATCAAGGGCGATACCCGCAGCTTCGACCCCGAAGTGCAAGCCACCCTCGAACGTCGCATGCGCGAACTCGTCGCCGGCGTCTGTGCCGCACACGGCGCGACCAGCGAAGTCATCTACACCCACGAGTTCGCACCAACCATCAATGATGCACGCAGCACTGAGACTGCAGTCGCTGCTGCCATCTCAACCGTCGGCGAATCCAACGTCAACAGCAACTGCCCCGCCTGGGCAGGCAGTGAAGACTTCGGCCAATTCGCAAAGCACGTCCCCGCCAACTTCACTTTCCTTGGAATCGGCGTCGACGCCTCAGAAGGCGGTGTCCCACTGCACAGCCGCGATTACGACTTCAACGACAACGTGCTCGACGTAGGCGTGCGCTACTACGTCGACATCGTCACCCGTCTACTTCCACGCGGAGCGAGCGCATGACACACACCTGGTACGCACACACTCGCAATCGCGATTGGACTTGCACTGCGCCTTCGCGCGACGCAATCGCTTTTCATCAAAGCCTGCCTGGCTACGCCCCGACACCACTGATCTCGCTGCCGACTATCGCAGCCCAACTCGGCGTCGGTCATGTATTCGCTAAAGACGAATCCCAGCGACTCGGCTTGCCTGCCTTTAAGGCACTCGGCGCATCCTGGGCAATCCATCGCGCGCTTCAAGACGCACCAGCTGATCAACAAATGACCATCGTCACTGCGACCGACGGCAATCACGGACGCGCCGTCGCTAAGTTCAGCGCGATGTTCGGACACAAGGCACGCATCTACACGCCTGCCGGTGTTCATCCCAGCGCAATTCAAGCTATCCGCGATGAAGGCGCTGACGTCATCGAACTCGACGGCAGTTACGACGATGCTGTCGCAGCAGCGGCGGCCTCAATCAATGGGCCGACTGAAGTTCTCGTCCAAGACACTTCTTGGGACGGCTACGAAGAAATCCCCGGCTGGATTGTCGAGGGTTACGCAACGCTGTTCGCTGAGGTCGACGCTCAACTCGCGGCGAAGAACCTCGCCGTCGATCTGGTTGTCGTCCCCGTCGGCGTCGGCTCGCTCTTGCAGTCGGCACTCAGCCATTACCGCGCGACCACGGACGGCCCCGCCATCATCAGCGTTGAGCCCACTGTCGCCGCGTGCATCGCACCCAGCCTTGAGGCCGATGCGCCGACCTCAGTGCCTACCGGCATCACAGTCATGGCGGGCCTTAACTGCGGCACGCCATCCGAGCTCGCTTGGCCCTACATCCTCAACGGGCTCGACGGTGCGGTTGCTGTCACTGACGAAGAAGATCTCATCGCCGCACGCGCACTCAGCGCACTAGACGTTCCGAGCGGACCCTGTGGCGCTGCTGGACTCGCAGCCATCGGTCGAGTCATCAGCGACACATCAACTAACGCCGCCGCGCACCTCGGCCTGAACGCCAACAGCGTCGTACTGCTGCTCATCACCGAGGGCTCTGAAGCGAACCCCCTCGAAGCCCGCTAGGCGTCGTCTTTTCAATACCGCGAAACGGAGTCTCACG
>JBDLPZ010000049.1:0-5677 GCA_039800825.1 Actinomycetota bacterium | reverse complement strand
ACTGAAGGATCTCAGCCGCTCCCCCGCAGAGCGTCTCGCAATCGCATTCGATCCGACGATTGATCACGCGATGCACTCAAACCCAGTGCGCGACTTGGTGTCCGCGACGCAGGAGTTCCCGCTGAAGGTCGAACGCCATCGTGCGCTGTACGGCTCGTGGTACGAGTTCTTCCCACGCTCTGAAGGTGCGACGCTTAAGCCCTACAAGTCCGGCACGTTTAAGACTGCCGCCAAGCGTCTGCCCGCTATCGCTGACATGGGCTTCCATGTTGTGTACGTGCCACCGATTCATCCGATTGGTATCACCAACCGCAAGGGCAAGAACAACACTCTGACTCCGTCCGCTGAAGACGTCGGCTCGCCTTGGGCAATCGGTGGCGCCGCTGGTGGTCACGATGCAGTCAATCCTGAACTCGGCACGATGCAGGACTTCGATGACTTCCAAAACGAAGTGCGTCGTCTCGGCATGGAGCTGGCTCTCGACTTGGCGCTGCAGGCGACGCCTGATCACCCTTGGGTCAAGGAACATCCAGAATGGTTCAAGCAGCGCGCAGACGGTTCGATCGCCTTCGCTGAGAACCCACCTAAGAAGTACCAAGACATCTACCCGATGTTCTTCGACAACGATCCAGAAGGTCTCTACAACGAGATCGAGCGCGTTGTGCGTTTCTGGATGGATCGCGGTGTACGTATCTTCCGCGTCGACAACCCGCACACCAAGCCAGTGTGGATGTGGCAGCGACTGATTGAAGCAATCAACGCCACTGACCCTGACGTCATCTTCTTGGCCGAGGCATTCACCGCACCGGCGATGATGCGCACTCTCGCCGAAGTTGGCTTCCAGCAGTCGTACACCTACTTCACGTGGCGCAATGACAAGAAGTCGCTCACTGAGTACATCAACGAACTCAGTGGCCCAGCGTCTGCCTACATGCGTCCGAACTTCTTCGCCACGACGCCAGACATCAACCCGGCGTACTTGCAGACGAGCGGTCCGGCTGGCTTCGCCATCCGCGCGACTCTCGCCGCGACGCTCGCGCCGACCTACGGCATCTACTCGGGCTACGAGCTCTACGAAGCTGCAGTGTTCAAAGAAGGTGGCGAGGAATACCTCGACTCCGAGAAGTTCGAACTCAAGCCACGCGATTGGGAAGCCGCTGAAAAGGAAGGCCGCACTCTCGCGCCTTACCTCAAGCGTCTCAACGAGCTGCGCCGCGACCACCCTGCATTGCAGTCGCTGCGCGATGTCGTCTGGCACCCAGTCGATGATCCAGAGATCGTCGCGTTCTCTAAGTCGGACGGCGATGACACCGTTCTCGTTATCTGCACTCTCGATCCCAAGGGAAGCCGCAACACTGTCGTGCACCTCGACATGCCAAAGCTTGGTTTTGAGTGGCATGACCTTGTGTACGGACACGACTTGGTCACAGATACGACGTGGAGTTGGTCAAAGGATGTAAACATCCATATTGACCCGTACCGTTCAGTGGCTCACATCGTCACTCTGAGGAGACTGCCGTGATCATTCGCCGCAAGAAGACTGCAGACAGCCCAGCTCCTGAGGCTGTCGAGATCTCGGTAGCTGAAACCCAGGTCGGTGGCTCTCCGATCAATCACGTTGCGTATCACGAAATCGAACGCATCGTCGAAGGTCGCCACCACGATCCGCATAGCCTGCTCGGTGCACACGTACACAACGGCCATGTGGTGTTTCGGGTTATCAAGCCTTTCGCCATCAGCGCAGTCATCGTCGGCGAAGATTTCCGTCTTCCTCTGACTCACGAACACCGTGGCGTGTGGGTCGGCGCTCTCGAAGCAGATTCGATTCCGGACTACCGCGTCGAGTCTCGCTACGGCGACGACATCTACCTCAACGACGATCCGTACCGCTTCTTGCCCAACATCGGCGAACTCGACTTGCACTTGGTGCGCGAAGGTCGTCACGAACAGCTCACCAACGCCCTCGGCGCCAACGTCCTGCGCTTCTCATCAGTGCTCGGCGATGTCGAAGGTACGAGCTTCACGGTGTGGGCGCCGAATGCTCAGGGCATTCAGGTAGTCGGCGACTTCAACCACTGGGATGGCACGACGCATCCAATGCGTTCACTCGGTGAATCTGGCGTATGGGAATTGTTCGTGCCTGGTGTCGGGCATGGTTGGAACTACAAGTTCCGCATCACCGATCAGCATGGCTATCAGTCAGATAAAGCCGACCCCATGGCCCGGCACAGCGAAGTTCCGCCATCGACTGCGTCGGTCGTGTGGGAGTCCTCGCATGAATGGGCAGATACCGAGTGGATGGCAGCCCGCGGCGAACGCGAATTTCGCGCTGGCCCGATGTCGATATACGAAGTGCACCTTGGTTCATGGCGTGCAGGGCTCGGTTTTCGCGACGTCGCGCCACAGCTTCGCGATTACGTGTTGGAGCATGGCTTCACTCACGTTGAGTTCATGCCGCTCGCACAACATCCATACTCACCATCGTGGGGCTACCAGGTCACCGGCTACTACGCAGTGGCATCACGCCTCGGCAATCCAGATGAACTCAGGTACCTGATCGACACTCTGCATCAAGCAGGCATCGGCGTCATCATGGACTGGGTGCCAGCTCACTTCCCGAAGGATTCATGGGCGCTGGCTCGCTTCGACGGCACGCCACTGTATGAACACTCAGACCCACGTCTCGGCGAACATCCAGACTGGGGCACATACATCTTCAACTTCGGTCGCCCTGAAGTGAAGAACTTCCTCGTCGCTAACGCTGTCTACTGGCTCAGCCAATTCCACGTCGATGCGCTGCGCGTTGATGCAGTGGCATCGATGCTGTACCTCGACTACTCGCGCAAGGATGGCGAGTGGCTGCCTAACCGGTATGGCGGACGCGAGAATCTCGAAGCTGTTGAGTTCCTCAAAGAAATGAACGGCGTCGTGCACCTGCGCGTGCCAGGCGCACTCACGATGGCAGAAGAGTCGACCTCATGGCCCGGCGTGACGACCGGCACCGATTGGGGCGGCCTCGGCTTCGACTTCAAGTGGAATATGGGCTGGATGAACGACTCGCTTGAGTACGTCAAGCATGAGCCGATTCATCGCAAGTACCACCACAACGAGATGACTTTCTCGCTCGTGTACGCATGGTCAGAGCGTTTTATCTTGCCGATTTCGCATGACGAAGTCGTGCACGGCAAGGGCTCGCTTATCGACCGCATGCCAGGTGATCGTTGGCAGAAGCTCGCTGGTCTGCGCACCTACCTCGGCTTTATGTGGGCTCACCCCGGCAAGCAGTTGCTCTTCATGGGTACCGAGTTCGCGCAGTCGGCCGAGTGGAATAGCGAGAACTCACTCGACTGGTGGCTCACTGATTTTGATGAGCACCGCGGCGTTCGCAACACGGTCAAGCAGCTCAACAAGGTTTACAAAGAAACGCCTGCGTTGTGGCAGCGCGATCACGAGCCAGCTGGTTTTGAGTGGCTGATCTCTGATGATGCTGACAACAACATCTTCGCCTGGTTGCGTTGGGGTCATGATGGCCAGGTCATCGCCTGCATCACGAACTTCTCCCCTGTGCCACGTGACTCGCATCAGATTCCGTTGCCATTTGCTGGTCAGTGGAAGGAAGTTCTCAACACCGACGCATCTGAATACGGCGGCTCCGGAATGGGCAACCTCGGTGAAGTCACGGCCCACGATGTGCCGATGCATGGTCGACCAGCATCAGCCAACGTCGTGGTGCCACCACTGGCGACTGTTTGGCTCGTGCCAGCCAATCAGGCGTAATCAGTACAACGCTTAAAACAGCGCATTCGTCAAAGCTCGACGGGCGGCTCGGACTTCGTCTGAGTCGCCCATCAGCGTAAAGAAGTCGAGTAGCCGGGTCTTGTACGCCTCGCGTTCGTCGCCGGCCGAGAGTGCGACGCCCTCGACGAGCACGGCGTAGGACTCTGCAGCGCGACCGAGCAGCATGAGCGAGTCAGCCTTCGCGAGTCGCTCAACTTCCGTCGTCGGCGTGATCTGTGCGACGGCATCGAAGTCCAGGTTCTCGGTGCGTCGCATCAAGCCAACATTCGCAAGGCCCGCCCGCGCATCGTCATCGGCAGGATTGGAGTGCAAGACCACATTGAATGCGGCTTCGGCAGCATCCCAGTCACCGACGTTAATCGCGTCGTAGGCAGTTTGGAATCGCGGATCGAATGGAGTCTCTTGTTCATCGTCTTGTGTAACTTCTTCGGTTGAAGCTTCGCCAACGAGACCGGCCTGAGCTGCCGCAGCGACAATCTGCTCGAACAGTGGCCGCAGCTGTTCTTCAGGTACTGGATTAGAGAACAAAGGCTGCACTTGGCCGGCGATGACAAGGAAGACCGACGGCAATGTCTGCAATTGGAATGCCTGCGCCAGACGTGGATTGGAATCAGCATCAACGTTGACGAGCACGACCTTGCCGCGCTGCTCTGCAGTGAGCTTCTCCAGGAGCGGCGACAGCACCGTCGAGACTTGGCTGCGCGGCGACCAGAAGTTGACGACGATCGGCAGCGACTGGCTGCGATGCATGACTTCGACTTCGAAGTTGATCTCACTGACATCGAGGATGATGCCGGCCGGCGCCTTAGAGCGCACCTCTGAACTCGCCTCTTGGGCCTTGCGAGCCGCAGCGAGCGCACCTAGATCAATCGCACCTTGGAGGTTGAGCTTCTGATTCGACATGGGCGCATTCTCGCACTCCCACGTGACGGTTTCAGAGTTGAGCGGCGGGCAGGAGCACTGCCATGAACTCGTCGATGCCCGCGCCCGTGGTGGCTGAGAGAGCGACGACGGGGACGCCGAGTTCGGCGCGCTCCATTGCCGCGACGGCGGCCTCGGTGCCTTCGAGGTCGGACTTGTTGATGACGACGATGCTGGCGATTTCGATGATGCCAGCCTTCGCTGCCTGCACACCGTCGCCGAGGCCTGGCGCGCTCACGACCACGACCGGATCAGCGAACTTCATAATCTCGACTTCGGACTGACCGACGCCGACCGTCTCGACGATGACGACATCAAATCGTGCGGCTCGCACCACCGCGAGTACGGCCGCGAACGTGGCAGTGAGCCCGCCGAGATGACCGCGAGAACTCAGCGAACGAATGAACACGCCATCATCAGCGGTATGACCATTCATCCGAATGCGGTCGCCGAGTAGTGCTCCGCCAGTGATGACCGATGACGGATCGACGGCCAGAACGCAGACGGTGAGGTTGCGATTTCGCAACTGAGTAACGAGAGCGTTGACGAGAGTGGACTTGCCGACGCCAGGTGCGCCGGTGATTCCGATGATGGGAATGTCATTGGCGAGGATGCCCATCGCATCGACGAGTTCACGCGAGCCCTCGACGCCATCTTCGACAATCGAGATGGCATGCGCGAGTGACCGATGGTCTCCGCGGGAGACACCAGCGATGAGTTCTGAAAATTCCGACACGATTTGCTCACCTTAGCCCCTCGATGCGCGACAATGGCGCAAGAAGGAGTGCGAATGTCGATTGAGAAGACTCTGGCTGATGTGATCGTGGCGGTTGACCATGTCGGTATTGCTGTCGCTGACCTCGATGCGGCCCTCGATCTGTATACGAACACTCTCGGCTTCACGTGTGAGCATCGCGAAACCAATCCAGAGCAGCTCATCGACGAGGCCATGCTAAGC
>JBDLPZ010000048.1:0-3129 GCA_039800825.1 Actinomycetota bacterium | reverse complement strand
CACCGAACCGGTCAGCCACTGCGACTCCAATTGCGACAACCGCGAGAGCGCCAGCGATGACACGATTGCGCGACGGGTGAATCACTCCCTGTGGCCCAAGGCCTACGCGATCAACGCCGATCGAGGCTGCAGTGGTTGCTCCGACGGTTGCAACAGTAAAGATGGCAACGCCCATGAGTGGGACCACGATGCTCTGGGTCGCTACGAAACACGCACCAATCGATCCACCGATTAAGTGCCACCATTGCAGTCGCGAATCTCGCACGGCCTCGAAGACGCGCGCTAGCCCTTGGCGAATCGAAGGCACAGCAAACGCATAAATCGTGAGCGCAATAAGGCCCGTGCTGAACGAAATCAGCGCGGCTTCCCAACCGCTGCCAACTCGCACAGCCAGCTCACCATTGACTCGAGACTGCGCCGTCGTCGCAGCACCAGCAATCACTGCAACGCCTTGGGCGAGCCAGTGATGTTGATGCTGCGGATTCGACATATGAATTAGTGGAAAAAGTGACGGGTGCCGGTGAAGTACATAGAGATGCCGGCTTCGCGCGCAGCGGCAATGACTTCTTCGTCACGGACCGAGCCGCCCGGAGCGACCACCGCACGAACGCCTGCATTGATCAGGGTTTGCAGACCATCAGCGAATGGGAAAAACGCATCGGATGCAGCGACTGATCCAGCGGCACGGTCAGCTGCGCGCGACACCGCGAGCGCCGCAGAGTCGACGCGGTTGACTTGCCCCATACCGATTCCGACTGCCGCGCCATCGGCCGCAAGCAAGATTGCGTTGCTCTTCACACTGCGGCAAGCGGTCCACGCGAAATCCAGGTCCGCCAGTGTGGCGGCGTCGACCGCCTCACCGCAGACCAGATTCCAGTTGGACGGATTGTCGCCATCCGCCTGTAGTCGATCTTGAACTTGAATCAACATGCCACCAGCGATGCTGCGCGTCTCAATGCCTTCGCCAGCAGCTGGTGCTGGTACGACGAGAATTCGAATCGAAGGCTTCTGGCTCAAAATCGCCACGGCTTCGTCTTCGAACGCTGGCGCAACGATGACCTCGGTAAAGATCTCAGCGACCTGACGTGCCATCTCCGCGGTCACGGTGCCGTTGGCCGCGATTACGCCGCCGAACGCACTGACTGGATCGGTGGCGTGAGCCTTGCGATGAGCCTCTGCGATGTTCGCACCGACTGCGATGCCGCATGGGTTGGTGTGCTTGATGATCGCGACGGCAGGCTCGCTGAAGTCGAAGGCCGCACGACGTGCTGCATCGGCGTCGACGTAGTTGTTGTACGACATTTCTTTGCCGTGGAGCTGTGTAGCACCAGCAATCGCCGTGTCGCCATAGCCAGCGGTGTACACGGCCGCGCGCTGATGTGGGTTCTCGCCGTAACGCAAGATGTTCTGTCGGTCGTACGTCGCGCCGACCCAGTTCGGGAAGCCACTGCCGTCGTCGGTCGAGGTCACGACATTGCTCATCCACGACGCGACGTTGACGTCGTAGGTAGCAGTGTGCTGGAAAGCCTCGGCGGCGAGTCGCTGGCGCTGAGCGAGCGTGAAGCCACCGGCCTGCACAGCTGCGATGACTTCGGCATAACGTGCAGGAGTCACAACGATCGCCATGTTGGCGTGGTTCTTCGCCGATGCGCGCACCATCGCCGGTCCACCGATATCGATCTGCTCGATGCACTCCTCTACTGATGCACCTGAAGCGACGGTCTGCGTAAACGGATACAAGTTGATGACTGCGAGTTGGAATGGCGCAATACCAAACTCATCAAGCTGCTGACGGTGCGACTCCAGACGAAGGTCGGCGAGCAAACCGCCATGAATGTTCGGATGCAGCGTCTTTACGCGACCATCGAGGCACTCGGGAAATCCTGTGACATCTGGAACCTGCGTCACCGTGATGCCAGCGGCCGCGATGGTCGATGCCGTTGAACCAGTCGACACAATCTCAACGCCGGCTTCGCTCAGTGCGGTCGCGAGTTCAATCAGGCCAGTCTTGTCAGAGACGGAAACAAGGGCGCGCTTGATGGGACGCTGGTCGGTCATCAGTGTTTTCCTAACGTGTGTGACAGATCAAGTACAACATCGACAAGCAGTCGACGTTCAACAATTTTGATGCGCTCGTGTAGGGACGCTTCGTCATCGCCCGGGAAAACCGCGACTGCCTCTTGAGTGATGACTGGTCCGGTATCGACGCCTGCGTCGATGAAGTGCACCGTCGAGCCAGACTCGGTGGCACCTGCAGCCAGAGCATCGCGCACTGCATGAGCTCCAGGAAACGCAGGCAACAATGCTGGGTGAGTGTTGATGATGCGGCCAGCAAATCGACTCAGTACAGGTTCGGCTAGGACACGCATGAACCCGGCCGAGACGACGAAGTCGGGCTCGTAGGTAGCGATGGCATCAGCCATCGCGGAGTTCCAGTCAGCACGAGACTCATAATCGCCCAGAGCGATGACTGCGATGGGGATGCCCGCCTGTGCTGCCCGCCCGATTGCTGCCGCAGATGGTTGATCGGTCACGAGACCAGATATTTCGAAGACTGACCTACGCTCGGGTGCATCGATGAGTGCCTGAAGGAGCGTTCCTGAGCCGGAAGCCAAGACCACGATGCGCGCTGTCACCCCCGAAGTTTAGGGCACCCTCTATTTGTCGGAAGAGCGCTCAAATCCACTGCGAAATATGAGCAGCAAGACCGAGCCAATGACTGCAGTCAGCATGACGTAGGTGATGGTCAGGGCCTGGAGCTGCGCCGAGTAACTGACCCCAACCACAAGACCAGCAATCAAGATCGAAAACTCGCCGCGAGGCACGAGGAAAGCGCCCACCCGCCGCCAGCTCATGCGGTCGGTGAGGTCTTTAGCAATCCACCAACCGACGAACATCTTCAGTCCCACACCCGCGACTGCCAGCGCGGCCGCGAGTGGAAGGACCGTCGGAATGTCTGCCGGATCTGTGGCCAGACCGAAGAACAAGAAGAACATCGCGGAGAAGAAGTCGCGCAGCGGGCTGAGTCGAGCACGAACCGCGTCTGCCACTTCGCCCGTGAGTAGGAGACCTACGAGAAAGGCTGCAACAGCACCCGAGAAGCCGATGAAAGTCGCAGCGCCGGCTGCG
>JBDLPZ010000047.1:0-9874 GCA_039800825.1 Actinomycetota bacterium | reverse complement strand
GATCGGGCCGCACTTCGGTGACGTCGCCGACGAGGCCGACGTCAACCTGTTCGCCATCGACGACGGCGTATCGCTTGGTCGCGGTGAAGATGTGTGCATCCTCGCCACTCGCTCCTACGGCATAAGGGCCGTGCTGGTTGATGAGACCGACGAGTTCCTTCTGAACCTGTCCTGTCAGCACCATACGCACAACATCCATCACTTCGGGAGTCGTGACTCGGAAGCCACCACGGAACTCGGTGGCAACGCCCATGCGCTCAAGCATCGCTGTGATCTGCGGTCCTCCACCATGCACCACGACAGGCTTAAGTCCCGCGAGTCGCAAGAAGACGATGTCAGCGGCGAAAGCCTGCTGAAGTGAGACGTCGGTCATCGCATTACCGCCATACTTGATGACGACTGTGGCTCCGTGGAACTTCTCGAGCCATGGCAAGGCCTCTGCAAGTGTTGCGGCCTTAGCAAGTGCTTCTGCTCGATTGAGGTTTGTCATGATGAATACGCGCTGTTCTCGTGAACGTACATTGCAGTGAGGTCATTGGTCCACAGAGTTGCGGACTCGCCTCCGGCTTGAAGATCAATCGTGATAGTAACTTCGCGTGCCTTCATATCGACGAGATTGCGGTCATCGCCAGTCATGCCCTTGCGACATACCCACACGCCGTTGAGCGCTACGTTGATTTCGTTGGGATCAAAAGCTGCAGCGGTCGTGCCGACAGCCGACAAGACACGACCCCAGTTGGGATCCTCGCCGTGAATGGCGCACTTGAGCAGATTGCTGCGCGACACTGCTCGGGCAGCATCGACTGCATCAGCTTCGGTCGCGGCATTGAGCACATCAATACGAATGTCCTTGCTCGCACCTTCGGCATCCGCAATCAGCTGACGCGCCAGGCTTGAGCAGACCTCTGTGAGCGCGAGCACGAAGTCGTCTTGGGTGACCTTGATACCCGAGGCGCCACTAGACAACAGGAGAACAGTGTCGTTAGTCGACATGCACCCGTCGCTATCAATGCGATTGAAGGAGACCTCAACCGCACGTACCAACGCTGCCTGAATTTCGATATCAGAGACGTCCGCATCGGTGGTGATCACGACGAGCATTGTGGCCAATCCAGGAGCGAGCATTCCCGCTCCTTTAGCCATGCCGCCAACCGACCAACCTGCAGACTCGACAACAGCAGTCTTCGAGACACTGTCAGTCGTCATAATCGCAAGCGCTGCATCCGCGCCACCGTCTGCGGCCAGAGTTGCTACGGCCGCATCAGCGCCAGCGAGAATCTTGTCCATCGGCAGCCTTTGTCCAATAAGGCCGGTAGAACAAACAGCAATATCAATCGGCGCCAAGCCAAGAGCAGCTGCAACGTGCTCGGCGGTGCGATGAGTGTCGCCGAACCCTTCTGGGCCAGTGCAGGCGTTGGCGCCACCAGAGTTGAGAATGACCGCTTTGACGTGCTGTGTTTTCAGGACCTGCTCGGACCAAAGCACGGGGGCTGCTTTGACGCGGTTGGATGTGAACACGCCGGCCGCGGCCGAGTAAGGACCGTCGTTGATGACGAGGGCAACATCTCGATTGCCGCTGCTCTTGATGCCAGCGACAACACCAGCTGCGCGGAATCCGCGTGGATGTGTAACCGTCACGGTGCAACTCCCATCTGGTCAAGACCGGTTGATTGATCAAATCCAAACATCAGGTTGGCATTCTGAATTGCCTGACCCGCAGCGCCCTTGACCAAGTTGTCGATGACGACTGTGGTCACCATTCGACGGGTGTGCTCGTCGACCATCACTTGAAGCTGCACGTGGTTTGTGCCGATCACATTCGCAGTGCGCGGCTGCTCACCCTCAGGCAGCACCAAGACGAACGCGGAATTCGCGTACTGCTCAACGAACGCGGCGCGCAGCCTGGAAGCGTCGATGCCGTCAGCAAGTTTGGCTGTCACAGTGGCATGGATTCCGCGCGACATTGGCGCAAGCAGAGGCGTGAAACAGATGCGAACATCTGAGCCGTTGAGAGTAGATAGCGTCTGCTCAATTTCTGGTGTGTGCTGATGTACGCCGCCTGTCTTGTACGACGTGATTGAGCCCATGATCTCGGTAGCGAGCAGAGTCTCTGACGCAGACCGGCCAGCACCCGACGTGCCAGAGGCCGCGAGCACGACGATGTCCGAAGCATCAATCAGGCTCTGTGCCACTGCTGGCGCTGCGCCAAGCGCGATGGCAGTCGCGTAACACCCTGGATTGGCTACCCGTGTCGCCTGCGCGACGTTCTGAGCGCCCACGAGCTCGGGAAGACCGTACTGCCATGTGCCAGCGTGAGGAATCTTCGAGCCGTAGTACTTCGTCCACTGATCAGCAGCGGCCAGTCTGAAATCCGCACCAAGGTCGACGATGCGGGCGGAGCCCTCAATCTTGGCTGCGATATCCGCACTAGCGCCGTGCGGCATCGCAAGGAAAACCAGATCGTGGCCAGCCAACTGTGCGGCGTCCGTCTCGACAAACATTTCATCGCGCCACGCGGTCAAATGCGGATGAACAGTGCGAATGGCAGTGCCCGCCTTTGAGGCCGCTGCGACCGTCTTCACCGAAAACTCCGGATGGAAAGCCAGCAGACGCAGCAATTCACCGCCTGCGTAACCAGAACCACCAGCGATGGCAACAGAAATACTCATATACAGACTATACACAGATGCGCATAATCTGCATAACGCCTAGCGAATCGACGCGCCGAACTTCTCTGCGCAAGCGGCAATCACGGCGTCACGCACTGCTAGCACTTCTGGGTCAGTGAGAGTTCGATCCGCAGCACGGAATTCGAGCGAGTACGCCAGCGACTTCTTGCCCTCGCCGATCTGTGCGCCCTCGTACACGTCGAATAGGTGGACTGACTCCAGGAGTTCGCCTGCGGTGTCCTGAATCAGGCCACGCACCGCCTCTGAGTTGACGTTGGGGTCTACGACCAACGCGATGTCGACCGAAGCACGCGGGAACGTGCGAACTGGCGTCGCGGTCACGATGCTGTTCGCCTTAGAGGCCAGAGCGCTGAAATCGAACTCGAATGCGCAGGTGCGAGCCGGAAGACCGTTGCTTTCGACTACACGCGGGTGCAGTTCACCGGCGTAGCCGATGACTGAGTCGCCGACCACAATCGCTGCACAACGACCTGGATGCCACGGCGCGTTTTCCGCTCCAACGAACGAGAGCTCGACACCAACTTCGTGACCAAGCTGCTCCAACACCGCAAGCGTGCGTTGCCAATCCCAGACTGCCGACTGAGCCAGCACTGGATTTCCAGTTTCAACTGCGCCTGCAAGCAGAGCACCGACATAAGTTGGCTGCACCGGAACCGCTCGATTGAGATCAGCTAGTTGCGCGTCACTCGGCCGGCTTGTGATCGGCAGCTCTGGCGCCTGAGCCAGTTCGCCGTCGGTGAGGACAACAAGACCGACTTCAAACAGAGCCACATTGGTGTGACCGCGACCGAGATTGCGCTTGAACGTGGACAACAGAGGGCCAAGAATCGTGGTGCGCATGGATGGCTGCTCAGCCGAAATTGGGTTGGCCAGCTGAACTGTCTGACGACGCGAATCCTCGGCCGAAATCCCTAGGGCATCGAAATCGGCGGGCCCAACGAATGGGTACGAGAGAACCTCGACCAATCCCGAAGAGGCAATGTGGCGAGAAACCGTGCGACGCCAGCGCTGCTCTGGCGTGAGGCCAAGACCAACACCTGCTCGCGGCAAAATGGACGGAATGCGGTCGTAGCCACAAAGTCGCGCAACTTCTTCCGCCAAGTCGGCAGCGTGCGTGATGTCGGTTCGCCATGAAGGCACAGACACCTTCAGTTCTTCGTCGCCTTCCACGATGCAACCAACTGCGACAAGTGCAGCTCGAGTCTCTTCAGCAGAGTACTCAGCACCGACAAGTTGTGATGGGTACCGAACTGGCATAGTGATGACAGTCGCAGCGGGTCGTCGATCAACATCAATCGCGCCTACCTCAGTGGCACCGCCAAGCTCAGACAACAAAGCGGCCGCGCGAGCGCTTGCGACTGGAGCAAGGTTGATATCAATACCGCGCTCAAATCGACGCGATGCTTCAGAAGAAAGCTTGTGCGAGCGCGATGTGCGCGCAACATCCGGGAATGAGAAGCAAGCCGCTTCGAGCACGATGCGCGTCGTGGTCTCGCTGATCTCTGTCGAGGCTCCACCCATAGTTCCGGCAAGCGCAATCGCGCCTGAATCATCGGCAATGACGATGTCGCGGGCATCGAGGGAGCGCTCAACGTCATCGAGTGTTTTGAGCGAAATTGCGTCAACAGCACGTCGCACTCGGATATGTCCTTGTAGCTTGTCAGCATCGAATGCGTGCAATGGCTGGCCCAACTCGAGCATCACATAGTTCGTGACATCGACGGCGAGCGAGATGCTGCGCATTCCAGCGAGATGCAGCCGGCGTTGCATCTGAATCGGCGATGCCGCTGCGGGGTTGTAGCCACTCAGCGTACGCAGAACCAAACGCGACGCTGCAGACTCATCAAGAATCTCACCAGCCACCGCATCTGCAGAAGCAACGACAGGTGCAGCTACATCTGCAGGATCACTCCAGGCCCAACCAGTAGCGGTGTGAAGTTCGCGAGCGATACCGCGCAATGACATCGCGTAACCGCGGTCAGGAAGAACCGAAGCATCAATGACCGTGTCACGAAGGCCGAGAAGTTCAATCGCATCGGTGCCGAGCTCTGGATCGAGACCCAACTCAGACAGACGGATGATGCCGTCGTGATCGTCAGAGAACTGCAGTTCGCGAGCACTACAAATCATGCCGTTGGAGACGTGACCGTAAGTCTTGCGTGCAGCAATCGCGAATCCGCCTGGCAGCACTGCGCCAGGAAGAGAAACAACTACCTTGTCGCCGACAAAGAAATTGCGCGCGCCACAGACAATGCCGTTGATGACGCCTTCGCCAACTTCGACTTGGCACCAGCGAATCGTCTTGCCATTGGCTTGTGGTTCTTCAACAAACTCAAGGACCTTGCCCACGACAACTGGACCCTGCAGCCCTTCGCCGTATTCAATGACTTCTTCTTCTTCGAAACCGACCTTGGTCAAAATGTCAGCAATCTGTGCGCCAGTGATGTCGGCGGGAATCTCGATGTAGTCGCGCAACCACGACAAAGGAATACGCATCAGATATCCATTCCGAACTGGCGTGAGAAACGCACGTCACCTTCGACCATATCGCGCATATCGGTAATGGTGTGGCGGAACATCAGTGTCCGCTCCAGACCCATGCCGAACGCGAAGCCTGAGTACTCAGTTGGATCAATGCCGCAGGCAGTCAGCACCGCAGGATTGACCATCCCACAACCACCCCATTCGATCCAGCGTGGTCCGCCCTTTGCTTGAGGGAACCACAAATCAAGCTCTGCGCTTGGTTCGGTGAACGGGAAGAACGAAGGACGCAGACGCGTCTTCGCGTCTGGCCCGAACATGGCGCGAGCGAAGTGATCGAGTGTGCCGCGCAAGTGAGCCATCGTCAGGCCCTTGTCGATGGCAAGGCCTTCGACCTGATGAAAGACCGGAGTATGAGTAGCGTCAAGTTCATCAGTGCGGAACACCTTGCCAGGCACAGCGACGTAAATCGGCGGCTTGCGCGTCAACATTGTGCGTGCCTGAACGGGCGACGTGTGCGTGCGCAAAACCAGGTGTGCATAGGCAGGTTCGACGAAGAACGTGTCCTGCATCGATCGAGCTGGGTGGTTGGCTGGAATGTTCAGCGCATCGAAGTTGTACCACTCGGCCTCGAGCTCGGGACCTTCAGCAATTTCCCAACCCATTGCGATGAAGACATCAGCAACGCGCTCGGAGATGAGGCTCAAAGGATGCCGCGCTCCCCCAGGCCGAATCTGCCCACCGAGAGTGACATCTACGGTCTCTTCGACAAGCATGCGTGCTTCGCGCTCAGCCTGCAGCGCCTCTTCGCGGGTCTTGAGCGCGTCGTTGATGGCCTGTCGGGCCTTGCCGATGCGAGCGCCGGCCTCGGCCTTGGCAGCAGGCGGAAGAGCACCAATCTCACGGTTTGCCAATGCAATCGGTGAGCGGTCGCCTGCGTGGGCAAGTCGTGCCGCTTTGAGTTCTTCCAGATCTGTGGCAGCGCTAAAAGCCGCAACAGCCTCTTCAACCGCTTGGGTAACGCTCTCTGCTGAGAGCGGCGTTACAGCCACTGGATCGAAGTCTTTGTTGGGCGCGGACACGCTGCACCTTCCTGTTAGTCGGTGGGCGGAGTCTATGAGGCGGACGACGCTAGTTTGTGAAGAGGCAGATGGCTGCCGCTGTGGCGGCATTAAGCGATTCGACGCCATTAGCCATCGGGATGCGAACCTTCATGGTGGCCGCCTGAAGCCAGTCGGCCGACAGCCCATGAGCCTCTGAACCAAAGGCCCATGCATGGTCACCGGCTCGCAGTTCGGCGACCGAAGGGTCAGACAGGAGCACATCAGTCCCGCCGGTAGTCGCAAGGATCGGCAATCCTGCGGAAGCGAGGTGATCAATCACGTCTGAGTCAGAGAACGGACCAAGCACGTCAATCTTTGTGAACGTACCGACGGTGGAACGGATGCACTTGCCGTTGAAGAGATCGGCAGAGCCTGTCGTCGTGATGACGGCACTCGCGCCAGCTGCCGCAGCGGTGCGGATGATGGTGCCTAAGTTGCCGGGATCTGCGATGCCTGCGCAGACGACCACAGTGCCCGATCGGATGTCTTCGAGCGCGACTTCAGGCATCGCACAGACGGCGATGACGCCTTGTGGGGTGACGGTCTCGGCGAGAGCAGCGAGCCCTTGGTCAGTGACCTCGTAGACACGCACTCGCTGTGATCGAGCTTCTACCACCAGTGCGTCCGACGCATCGGTCGTATAGATGGACTTGACCCAGCCTGCTTCGAGCGCAGAGGCAACGCCTTGAGGTCCTTCGACCAGAAACTCACGGCGCTGACGACGATTCTTGGATTGCAATAACAAACGAGCCCCGGACACTGCATCCGAATGCGGGCCAAGTCGTGATGACTTGTCCGACGAATGCGATGCCACGGGGCTCGTTCGCTTAGTTCTAGTTACGCAACTGGAGTTGCGGCTGGCAGTGCTGCCTTAGCGGTCACAACGAGGGCGGCAAATGCTGCTTCGTCGTTGACAGCCAATTCAGCGAGCATGCGACGATCGACTTCGATGTCAGCAGCCTTGAGACCCTGAATGAAGCGGTTGTAGGTCATGCCGTTTGCGCGAGCTGCAGCGTTGATGCGCTGAATCCAGAGCTGACGGAATTCGCCCTTGCGTGAGCGACGGTCTGCGTATGCGTAGACCAATGAGTGGGTTACTTGTTCCTTGGCCTTGCGGTACAGGCGTGAGCGCTGACCACGGTAGCCGGACGCAGCTTCGAGAACTGCGCGACGCTTCTTCTGGGCATTTACAGCCCGCTTTACACGCGCCATGAGATTCCTCCTGGTGGGGTTCTATCGGGATGTATTAACGGAGACCGAGCAGACGCTTTGCGGTCTTGGTGTCGCCAGGTGCCAATTCGGCAGTGCCGTCGAGACGACGGGTACGACGTGATGGCTTAACTTCCAACAAGTGACGCTTGTTGGTGCGTTCGTGGGTGATCTTGCCTGTGCCAGTCACCTTGAAACGCTTCTTAGCACCGGAGTGCGTCTTGCTTTTCGGCATTTTTTCCGTCCTTGGTTTGGGTCGGGGTCTTCGGGGTGGGAGCGAGGATTAAGCGGTGGCCTCGTCAGGAGCGGCCGTGTCTGAAGAACCTTCAGCGGCCTGCTGGCGCTTGACGTCCGACTTCTTACGGTTGGGGCCAATCACCATCACCATGTTGCGACCGTCCTGCAATGGAGCTGACTCAACAAAGCCGATTTCGGCAATGTCTTCAGACAACTTCTGCAACAGACGGAATCCGAGTTCTGGCCGACTCTGCTCACGGCCACGGAACATGATCGTGACCTTAACTTTGTCGCCAGCCTTCAGGAATCGCTCGATGTGCGACTTCTTCGTCTCATAGTCGTGCGCATCAATCTTGGGACGAAGCTTCATTTCCTTCACCACGGTGTTGGTCTGGTTCTTACGAGCCTCGCGTGCCTTTTGGGCGGCTTCGTACTTGAACTTGCCAAAGTCCATCAGTTTGCAGACTGGTGGACGTGACTCTGGTGCAACTTCGACTAGATCGAGATCTGCATCGGCGGCCATTTGGAGAGCAACGTCAATGCTGACGATGCCTACCTGTTCGCCTTCTGCTCCAATGAGTCGGACTTCCGATACTCGGATCCGATCGTTGATGCGGGGTTCGACGCTGATGACTTCTCCTTGCTCTGGTGGAAACCTCGCGCAAAAGGAAAAATCCTCGCTGCACACAGCAAGCGAGGGCCACAACGCTCCAGGAACGTCGCTACGAATACTCGTAGTTCTGGACCAAGACCCAGATATCTAAGCGATACCGGGTGGGAGTGAACTCCGCTTGCTGGCTACCCCAACTGGTGGCGTAGCAGGTCGAGGTGGGATTCTAGCCCCATGAGCGACTCAAACCCAAACCACGCTGACGCCGTCGAAGCCGCCCGCGACCTATCTCAGCTTGCGGCGGTGGAAATTGTCTCCCTCCACGCTGTCGATCTGATGACCGCAGCGGCCATCAAGCTTGGGCTGTTTCAGGGAGGCGAAGACCAGCGCGATCTCGCTGAAGCTCGCATTCTGATCGACGTACTAGCTGGGTTCACGGACGCCGCAGCGCGCAATATCGGCCATCACCACGCCGCTCCCCTGCGCGACGGTCTGAGCTCCTTGCAGAAGGCGTTTCGCGAATACAGCGCCATTCAGGATGAACCAGGCGCAGGTCCGGGCGAGCGCTACACAGGTTACGTCGCCCCTAACCCGTCAGCGAATTGACCGATTCAGGCCAGCAGCCGCTTCAGAGCGTCGGCCGTGAGTGCGTGCCGATGTTCGCTGGCCATGTCGATCAGTAAGGCATCGAGCCCCTGCTCCAAACATGAGGCTGCGACGAGAACCGCCTTCTGCGGGACGGGTCGCGCCTCAGGATCCCACTGCTTGAGCGTCTCGAGGGATGTGAACGCAGGCAAGCCGACGCGACCATCGCGAGATTGGAATGTGACAGCGGCAATGTGACTGTCCTTGTCAGCACCACGCTCGTCGACCTCATCAACGCGTGCGACTACAGGCACGAGCAAACGGCTTTCACGAAGACTCGTGATGATTGCGGCCTCGGTCAGTTCAGTACGCGCTCGCAAATGCAGATGCAGTGCAGCCAACAGTTCCGGGTTGGCCGAACCGTCGTCGTCAGGAAAATCTGACGAGAGGATTTCGGAACCGAAGCGAGTCATTTACAGACGGCAAGCGTGAATGTCGGTCACCAAGATGCCGCGCGCACCGAGGTCATATAGCGAATCCATGACGCCGTGAACTTCGGCCTTCGAGACCATCGCTCGCACTGCAGACCAGGCTGGATCTGCCAACTCAGAAATTGTTGGTGACTCAATGCCTGGAGTCATGGCACACGCTTGCGCCAGCAATTCCTTTTTGATGTCGTAGTCGACGAGCACGTACGCACGAGCGACCATCACGCCTTGGAGTCGGCGAATGAAAGTGTCCACTGCTGAATCGGCCTCTGCACCAGAGCGGCGGATAACGATTGCCTCTGACTTCAAAAGCGGTGCGCCAACAACCTCAAGGCCAGCCTGGCGCAAAGTCGTTCCGGTAGCCACAACGTCAGCAACCCAATCAGCTACACCCAGAGCAACGGCGTTTTCGACAGCGCCATCGAGCTTGATGATTTTGGCGTCGATTCCCTGTTCGTCGAGGTACTTGCG
>JBDLPZ010000046.1:0-2687 GCA_039800825.1 Actinomycetota bacterium | reverse complement strand
CAAGAGCCAGGCGATGACGCGGCGATCGAGCAGTTTTGCTCGCTCAACTACGGCGTGACTTTCCCGCTGTCGAAGAAGGTCGACGTCAACGGTTCCAACACTCATCCGGTTTTCAAGTTCTTGAAATCGAAGACGGGCGGGCTTTTCGGTTCTGCCATCAAGTGGAACTTCACGAAGTTCTTGATTCAGCCAGACGGCAAGACCATCAAGCGCTACGCGCCGACCGTCGTGCCAGCGGATATCGCCGCTGACATCGAAGCTGCGCTTAAATAAACCCGAACTAACGAACAGCCGCCGCGACTGCTGCGGCTACGCGATTACCAATTTCTGGATGGAACACACTCGGCACGATGTAGACCGGGCTAAGTTCTGAATCGGCAACACAAGACGAAATCGCATCGGCGGCAGCGAGCAGGACTTTGTCATTGATCTTGTGCGCACCGGCATCGAGCAAACCGCGGAAAATGCCAGGGAATGCCAGGACGTTGTTGATCTGGTTGGGGTAGTCGCTGCGACCTGTCGCGACGACAGCGGCGTGCTTTGCGGCTTCGACGGGATTGACCTCTGGGTCTGGGTTGGCCAAAGCGAACACGATCGAGTTCGGGGCCATGGTCGCGATGTCGTCGCCCGTGAGCAGGTTAGGTGCGCTCAGGCCGATGAAGACATCAGCACCCGCGAGTGATTCCTGCAACGTTCCAGTCAGATTGCGGGGGTTGGTCCATTCCAACATCTTCGTGCGATGCGGATCGAGATCAGTGCGATTCTTGTTGATCGCGCCGCCAGCGTCGAACAACGTGATGTCCTTAACGCCACTCTTGACGAGCAGCGATGCGACAGACGCACCTGCTGCACCCGCTCCGACCATGATGATCTTCAGATCCTCAATCTTGCGGTTGGTCAGACGAATCGCGTTTCGCAGTGCAGCCACCACAACGATCGCAGTGCCGTGCTGGTCGTCGTGGAAGACTGGAATGTCGAGAAGCTCGCGCAAACGCGCTTCGACTTCGAAGCAGCGGGGTGCAGAGATGTCTTCGAGGTTGATGCCACCGAAGCCAGGCGCAAGCAACTGAACTGTCCGCACGATTTCATCGACATCGTTGGTGTCGAGACAGATTGGCCATGCGTCGACGTCCGCGAAGCGCTTGAAGAGTGCCGCCTTGCCTTCCATCACTGGCATAGCAGCGGCAGGGCCGATATTGCCGAGACCGAGAACAGCCGAACCGTCTGTCACGACGGCGACGGTGTTGCGCTTGATGGTGAGATTGCGAACGACTTCGGGGTTCTTTGCGATCGCCATGCATACGCGAGCGACACCCGGCGTGTACGCCCGAGCAAGGTCGTCGCGGTTGCGCATCGGAACCTTGACGCTGATTTCGATCTTGCCTCCGATGTGTGTGAGGAAGGTGCGGTCGCTGACCTTGTCGACGGTGCAACCTTCGAGAGCATCGAGTGCGGCGCGGATGCTGTTGACGTGCTCCGCGTCGCGGGCGTCGCAGCTGATGTCGAGAGTGACCATGCCCGGCGTGGGATCGATCATGTCGAGCGCCGTCACGACGGCACCTGCGCGGGAGACGGCGCTGACGACCGCGCCGCTGGCGTGGACCTGCGGGGCGACGTGGACGCGGATGATGATTGAGTAGCCGGGGCTCGTCGAAGTCATTGGGACAAGATAGGTGGCAATCGAGCATTTAGAAATAGGCGCAATTGAGTGACACGCCACATTTCCCACTGGTACGTGCAGAAGTCCCCTCTGGTAATTGCTCAGGTCGGCACTGGTACTTCTGCAAGGCGAACCCTGACCCCTCACCTACATTCTGAGAGTGAAAATGCAGCTTGAGGTAATCCCCACCGGCAAAACCACCGCGACTGTCATCCTGACGCAGGCCCAGGTGGACGAAATCCGTGGATCTGAGGGCAAAGCCCGCGTCCCCCTGCTCATCAAATACAAGGGGCAGGATTTCCGCACGAGTGTCTCGGTGTACCGCGGCCAATGGATGACCGTGATCAATGCCGAAATGCGCGCGGGCGGGCTCGCGGCCGGCGGCACTTACACGGTCGATATCAGCATGGATACCGCCGAGCGAACTGTTGATGTGCCAGCTGACCTCGCGACGGCGCTCAACAATGCGGAAGTTCTCGCGGCCTTCAACAAGCTCTCCTACTCACACCGCAAAGAGCATGTGCGCAGCGTCATCGAAGCGAAAAGGGAAGAAACCCGAATCGCCCGAATCCAGAAGGTCATCGACAAGCTTTCTTAGTAAGTACTTGGAAATTGAGTGGGTTGCGGCGGCGCTTTTCGCGCCTAGCATTGCGCCAACACACCAGGGGGATAGAGCGAGCCATGCATCGATTCAGATTTGCAGCGCTGTGCGCGACTTCACTCGTACTAGTACTTTCAACTTTCAGCGCTCCCGCAACCGCGGCCACGACCTACGTCGGCACGGTCGAGCATGCCATCACTCAGCTCTCGGTCGCGCCGGAAGATCGCACAGGATATGTGCGCACGCTCTTTAAGCATTGGATCGACATAGACGGTGATTGCCAAAACGCTCGCCAAGAAACGCTTATCGCCGAGACACTTGCGCCGATGGCCTGGACGACGGTCTCTAACTGCACGGCGGCGACTGGACAGTGGTACTCGTACTTTGACGGCCAGACTTTCCTCAACGCAAGCCAAGTCTCAATCG
>JBDLPZ010000045.1:0-2814 GCA_039800825.1 Actinomycetota bacterium | reverse complement strand
TCTTGAACGAGAGAACTTGCGCAGCCGTCTGCTGCTTCAGGTGCATGACGAACTCGTGCTCGAGGTGTGGCCGGGTGAGCGGGCACTGGTGGAGGCTGTGGTCCGGGCTGGCATGGGCGGGGCGGCGGATCTCAAAGTGCCACTAGACGTTTCAGTCGGTTTCGGTCCAAATTGGGATGCGGCAGCCCATTAACCGCCTCCTGAGTAGTCTCTTGAGCCGCCTCTACGGGGCAAACAGGCGTGGTATTTGGCGCATTCCGAGGTGCCCTAGAATTCGCAGGCATTTCATTGTGGCGTTCTACGGACAGAGTCAGAGCGTCGTTTCACACCCGTGATGACATTGGCTTGCGTCCTACTAGAAGAATCCACCGGAGCTATTTCTCCATGACTATCAAAAACATCGCGATCAATGACATCGGCACCGTCGATGATTTCCTTGCAGCGATTGATTCCACCCTCAAGAACTTCGATGATGGCGACCTCGTTGAAGGCATCATCGTCAAGGTTGATCGCGACGAAGTTCTGCTCGACATCGGCTACAAGACTGAAGGTGTAATCCCTTCACGCGAACTTTCAATCAAGCACGACATTGACCCAACGCAGGTTGTAAGCGTTGGCGACACTGTCGAAGCTCTCGTCCTCCAGAAGGAAGACAAAGAAGGCCGTCTCATCCTCTCCAAGAAGCGCGCACAGTACGAACGCGCCTGGGGCGACATCGAGAAGGTCAAAGAAGCTGATGGCGTCGTCAAGGGTACGGTCATTGAAGTTGTTAAGGGTGGTCTCATCCTCGACATCGGTCTCCGTGGCTTCCTTCCAGCGTCTCTCGTCGAAATGCGTCGCGTTCGCGACCTCGCTCCATACATTGGCAAGGAAATCGAAGCCAAGATCATCGAGCTCGATAAGAACCGCAACAACGTCGTTCTGAGCCGTCGTGCGTTCCTCGAACACTCTCAGTCAGAATCACGCAGCACCTTCTTGCACAACTTGGCTAAGGGCCAGATCCGCAAGGGTGTCGTTTCGTCGATCGTTAACTTCGGTGCATTCGTTGATCTCGGTGGCGTTGACGGTCTCGTCCACGTTTCTGAACTGTCATGGAAGCACATTGACCATCCAAACGAGGTCGTTGAAGTTGGCAACGAAGTGACCGTTGAGGTTCTCGAAGTTGATATGGATCGCGAGCGCGTTTCGCTGTCTCTCAAGTCAACCCAGGAAGACCCATGGCAGCACTTTGCACGCACCCACCAGTTGGGTCAGATCGTGCCAGGTAACGTCACCAAGCTCGTTCCATTCGGCGCATTCGTCCGCGTTCAGGACGGCATCGAAGGTCTCGTGCACATCTCTGAGTTGGCAGAACGCCACGTTGAAATCCCAGAACAGGTTGTTCAGGTCAATGATCAGGTTATGGTCAAGGTCATCGACATCGACCTCGAGCGTCGTCGCATCTCGCTGTCTCTCAAGCAGGCAAACGAGACCGGCGTGAGCGATGCATCTGAAGGCTTCGACCCATACCTGTACGGCATGCCAGCGTCCTACGACGAAGCAGGCCGCTACATCGGCCCAGACGGTTTCGATCCAGAGACCGGCGAATGGAAGCCAGGTTCGGAAGACCAGCGCACCGAGTGGGAGAAGCAGTACGCCGAAGCTCACGATCGTTGGGAAGCTCACCGCGCACAGCTCGCAGAAGCCGCAGCAGCAGACGCTGCAGCCGCTGAAGCAACCTCATACAGCAGCGAAACGGTTGCCGAAGGCACCTTGGCTGATGACGAAGGTTTGGCTGCTCTCCGCGACCAGCTCAACTCCTAAGTTCCACCTTGAAGGACCCCGCTTCGGCGGGGTCCTTCTGCTTTTCCATCTCGCCCAGCCTGAGCGGCGATTGTCACGACCAACTGACACAATCACCTAGTGACTGTCGTGTTTGTTTCCGGGGATATTGGCTCGGGCAAGAGCAGTTTTTGCGAGGCTTTGCAGGAGCTAGGGGCGAAATGGATTTCGTCAGACCAGCTTGTCGCACAGATCTATCGTGAAGACCTTGAAGTGATTGCCAAGCTAGAGACGGCGACCGGTCGGAACCTTCGTGGCGCGGATGGCTTGTTGGATAAGGCTCTTCTTGCTTCAACGATATTCGGCGACGCAGACGTGCGCGTGGCAGTTGAGTCGATTGTCCATCCACGGGTTCACGCACTCTTCGTGGCTAAGTTAGCCGATTCCACCGCTGACCTGGTCGTATATGAAGTTACGGCGCTGAAGACCACTACCGATACATCCTTAGCTGACGTCGTCTGTGAAGTGGTTGCTCAACCCCAGGTGCGCATCGAGCGACTGCTCGCTAAGGGCTACACACGAGCCGATGCTGAGACACGGATTGCGGCTCAGCTCAATGACAAATCACGCCGACACGATGCTGACGTGATCGTGGAGAATTCAGGCAGTCCATCTGACCTTCGCGCTGTGGCGCAAGGGCTTTATGCTCAATGGGTGAACGCCCGTGCCTAGACCTACCACCTTCCTGCAGCGCTCGGTTGCGCCGTTCCAAGTCGTCTCGGAATACGTTCCATCGGGTGATCAGCCGACAGCCATTGCAGAAATCGCGCGACGGATTCGTGCTGGCGTTGAAGACGTAGTGCTGATGGGTGCCACTGGTACCGGCAAGTCGGCGACTACAGCCTGGCTCATTGAAGAGCTCCAGCGACCGACCCTTGTGATGGCTCCGAACAAGACGCTAGCCGCGCAGTTGGCTCAGGAATTTCGTGAACTCCTGCCAAACAATGCTGTCGAGTATTTCGTTTCGTATTACGACTACTACCAGCCTGAAGC
>JBDLPZ010000044.1:0-5943 GCA_039800825.1 Actinomycetota bacterium | reverse complement strand
CGAGCACTACAGCCCCCTCGTAGGTACTGAGTGCACCGAGGATCTCTTCTCGAGACGCCGGGTCGAGGTTGTTGGTCGGCTCATCGAGCAAGAGCACGTTTGCAGATGACACCACGAGCATCGCGAGAGCGAGCCTGGTCTTCTCGCCGCCAGACAGCACGCCGGCTGGCTTGTAAACATCATCGCCAGAGAAGAGGAAGCTACCTAGAACACGGCGCGCCTCCAGGTCAGTCAGATCAGGGTGAGACGCGACCATGTTTTCGAGGACAGAGCGCTCAGCATCGAGAGTCTCATGCTCCTGTGCGTAGTAGCCGACCTTGAGGCCATGACCTGGTACGACCGTGCCGGTATCAGGCTCATCGACGCCAGCAAGAATTCGAAGCAGCGTGGTTTTGCCAGCACCGTTGAGTCCGAGCACAACCACCCGCGAGCCACGGTCAATCGCGAGATCGACGTCGGTGAAGATTTCTTGAGAACCGTAGGAGCGGGAAAGGCCTTCGGCCGTGAGAGGAGTCTTGCCGCAGGATGCTGGAGCTGGAAAGCGAAGTTTGGCTACGCGATCCTGTGCTCGAACTTCTTCAAGGCCAGACAGCATCTTTTCGGCGCGCTTGGCCATCGACTGAGCGGCTTTAGCTTTTGTGGCTGTGGCTTTCATCTTGTCAGCTTGAGCCGCAAGCGTTGCGGCCTGCTTCTCCACATTGGCTCGCTCACGCTTACGCCGACGTTCGTCTGCTTCGCGCTGGGTGAGGTACTGCTTCCAGCCCATGTTGTACGTATCGATGACCTGGCGGTTGGCATCGAGGTAAAAGACACGGTTGACGACTGTTTCGATGAGGTGAACGTCGTGACTGATCACGATCACGCCACCGTTGTAGCTCATGAGGTAGTTGCGTAGCCACACGATTGAGTCTGCATCAAGGTGGTTTGTGGGTTCGTCGAGAAGCAACGTCTCAGCACCGCTGAAAAGAATGCGTGCCAACTCAATGCGGCGGCGCTGTCCACCAGACAGGGTTCCGAGTTCTTGCTCTAGAACCCGCTCTGGCAACCCCAAACTCGAGGCGATTGCCGCCGCTTCGGACTCAGCTGCGTAGCCGCCGGCCGCGATGAACTCGGCTTCTGCTGCCGCGTAGCGACGCATTCCTCGTTCAGCCTTTGATGGATCATCGCCCGCCATTGCCTCTTCTGCGGCGCGCATTCGGCGGAACACTTCATCGAGACCTCTAGCAGAGAGGATGCGTCCGCGAGCGGTCACGGCCAAATCGCCGGTACGCGGATCTTGTGGGAGATATCCGACTGAACCAGTTCGCGTAACGATGCCAGCTGTTGGCTCAGCCTCACCAGCAAGAACTTTGGTGAGGGTCGTCTTACCAGCACCGTTACGACCGACAAGCCCTACGCGGTCACCAGAAGCGACGCGGAGGTTGCAGTCTGCCATCAGCAGTCGTGCACCGACGCGGAGTTCGAGATTTTGGGTAACAATCACGACTAGATGTTGAAGCCCAAGGCGCGCATCATTTCGCGACCGTCTTGGGTGATCTTTTCCGGACCCCAAGGTGGCATCCACACCCAGTTGATGCGGAAGTCAGCGACGTGACCGTCGAGAGCCGCACGGGTCTGGTCTTCAATGACATCGGTGAGCGGACATGCAGCAGACGTGAGCGTCATGTCAATGGTGGCGATTCGGGATTCGTCCATATGAACGCCGTAAACCAAGCCCAAATCAACGACATTGATTCCAAGCTCTGGGTCGACAACGTCACGAAGTAGCTCGAAGAGATCTTCCTCAGTCGGAATCTCTGACGCTGCGAGGGCGTCGAGATCTTGGGTGGAATCAGTCATTCGATACTCCAATAGTTTGTGAAACAGCGTCTTTCATCGCCATCCAGCCGAGCAATGCACACTTGACGCGTGCCGGGAATTGAGACACACCAGCGAAAGCAACTGCGTCGCCCAGAGTTTCCTCATCGCCGACACCCTGACCCTTGGACTGCATCAACTCAAGAAACTCTGCTTCGAGGGCAAAGCCTTCAGCCACGGGTTTGTTTTGCACCAGCTCAAACATCACCGAAGCACTGGCCTGCGAAATTGAGCAGCCCTGATTGTCGTACGAGATATCGATCGTGCCATCGGCCGTGCGGTGGGAGCGAAGAGTGATCTCGTCACCGCAGGTTGGGTTGACGTGGTGCACCTCAGCCACGAAATCATCGCGAAGACCGCGACCGTGTGGCTGCTTGTAGTGCTCCAAGATGATCTCTTGGTACATAGATTCGAGACTCATGACACTCCAAAGAACTTCTGAGCGGCGAGGATACCTGAGACCAATGGCTCAATCTCGCTCTCGTCGTTGTAGAGGTAGAACGATGCGCGGGTTGTTGCTGGCACGTTGAATCGGCGGCACGTAGGCCATGCGCAATGGTGTCCGACACGCACAGCGACGCCTCGCGAGTCGAGCACCTGACCGACGTCATGTGGGTGGAGCTGATCGACGACGAAAGAAATCGCAGATCCGCGATTTACTGCATTGTTCGGGCCGATGATCCGGACTCCCTTGATTTCACTGAGTGCAGCCACCGCCAACTCTGTGAGGCGATGCTCGTGAGCAGCGATCTCGGACATACCAAGCGCAGATAGATAATCCACGGCAGCAGCGAGGCCGACAACTTGAGCCGCCATCTGTGTGCCAGCTTCAAACTTCTGCGGCGCCTTTGCGTACGTGCTTCGATCGAAGTGAACCGTCTCGATCATTGAGCCGCCGGCCATGAATACGGGCAGCGCAGCGAGTGCCTCGTCAGTCCCCCACAGCACGCCGATGCCAGTAGGTCCGCACATTTTGTGGCCAGAAAACACTAGGAAGTCAGCGCCAAGCTCGACCACATTCACGGGCATATGCGGCACAGACTGGCAAGCATCGATGATTGCCCACGCACCGACTGCCTTCGCGCGTGCGATGATGACATCGACAGCGTTGATGGTTCCGAGCAGGTTGCTTTGGTGAACAACCGAAACCACTTTGGTGCGGTCGTTGATCACCGAATCCAGATTCGTCAGATCTAAGCGACCGTCGTCCGTAGCCTCGATGAAGCGAAGCACTGCGCCGGTCTTTAGTGCCACTTCTTGCCATGGAACCAGGTTGGCGTGATGTTCCATCTGAGTGACGACGATTTCGTCGCCCACTTCAAGAACGAAACGTTCTTCACCTGGATTGAGCTTTGAGCCAGCGCGTAGCTTCGCGGTCGCGTTCGAGAACCCGTACGCAATCGTGTTGAGACCTTCAGTGGCATTCTTGTTGAAAACCACTTGCGAAGGTGTCGCTCCGATGAAGTCAGCGATCTTGTGGCGCGATTCTTCAAACGCTGCTGTCGCAAGCTCGGCCAGTGCGTGCGCGCCTCGATGGATCGCTGCGTTGGAATTGAGGTAGAAGTTGGACTCTGCCTCAATGACACTTAGCGGCTTTTGAGCAGTCGCTGCACTGTCGAGATACACCAACGGCACGTCGCCATGGACTCTCCGAGAAAGAATCGGAAAGTCCTGGCGAATGCGTGCGACGTCGAGCATGTTTAGGCGCGAGCTCCAGCCGTCTGGTACTGCTCGTAACCGTTCGTGTCGATCTGCTCGGCCAATTCAGGTCCACCTTCAGCCGCGATACGGCCATCGATGAAGACGTGGACAAAATCAACCGGGATCTGACGCAACAAGCGGGTCGTATGCGTAATCAGGAGAACGCCAGCCTCGCCAGTCGCGCGAGTGCGATTGACGCCGTCTGAAACGACCTTCAGCGCGTCGACGTCAAGACCTGAATCGGTCTCATCGAGAACAGCGAACTTCGGCTTGAGCAATTCGAGCTGAAGGACCTCATGGCGCTTGCGCTCACCGCCAGAGAAGCCCTCGTTGACATTGCGCTCAGCGAACGCTGGATCTACAGCGAGATCTGACATCGCAGTCTTGAGCTCCTTGAGCCAGTCGCGAAGCTTCGGTGCTTCGCCACGAACTGCCGTCACAGCGGTGCGGAGGAAGTTCGACACAGAGACGCCTGGCACCTCTACTGGATACTGCATCGCCAAGAACAAGCCTGCACGGGCTCGCTCATCGACTGACATCTCGAGGACGTCTTCGCCATCGAGAGTGACAGAGCCACTTGTGACCTCGTAGCGTGGGTGACCAGCGATGCTGTAAGCAAGGGTGGACTTGCCCGAGCCGTTGGGTCCCATGATGGCGTGGGTCTCCCCCGACTTGATTGTCAGGTTGACGCCTTTGAGAATCTCTTTCGGGCCGTTTTCAGTTTCGACGCGGACATGGAGGTCCTTGATGACGAGTTCGCTCACGTTATGCACTCATTTCGATTGAGATGATGGCTTCAGCGCCCTCACCATGGATTGATACAGGAAAGACTTCAATTGGCTGGTTAGCCGGTGGGGTCTGCGGCACACCCGTGCGCAGATCAAATGCGGAGCCATGCATCCAGCATTCAAGGAAGCAGCCATCGAGTTCGCCTTCAGAGAGCGAAACCTCAGCATGTGAACAAGTGTCGTCCACAGCGAAAACGCCTTCAGCGGTGTGCGCTACGGCGATGTCGCGGCCATCAACTTCAACTTTGCGCACGGAACCGACGGGCAGTTCTGCTAGGCGCAAGACTTCAACAACCTTAGTCATTGTCGTCTTCACCAAACAACGCAGAAGACTCACCGAGACGGCTCTCGACTCCGGCCAACAAGCGAGCTCGAACGTCCTCGACCGGAATGCGATCGATGATTTCGACGAGGAAGCCACGGACAACCAGACGCTTGGCTTCAACCAGCGGGATGCCGCGTGAGGTCAGGTAGAAAATCTGCTCTTCATCGAAGCGACCAGTAGTGGATGCGTGACCCGCACCTTCGATTTCACCGGTTTCGATTTCGAGATTGGGGACCGAGTCTGCACGCGCTCCATCGGTCAAAATCAAGTTGCGGTTGATTTCATACGTCGAAGTACCGACTGCGTTTCCGCGGATGAGCACGTCGCCGATCCAGACCGAGTGTGCATCCTGGCCCTGCAAAACACCCTTGTACATGACGTCGCTTCGGCAATGAGGAAGCGCGTGATCTACAAACAGTCGGTGTTCGTGGTGCTGACCCGCGTCAGTGAAGAATGCGCCGCTCAAAATGGCGTCGCCGCCAGGCAGCGTGTACTCAACTGTCGTCACCATGCGCACGACATCGCCACCAAGCGTGACGGCAACGTGGGTCACCTTCGAATCGCGACCGAGAGAAATAGCGTGCTGACCACCGAGGACGTGAGTACGGTCACCATCGTGAACCGAAACGATCGTCAATTGAGCGCCGTCTTCAACGAAGAACTGGCCAGCCACGGCTTGTGCGCCCGAACCTGTGTGATCCAGAAGTACCTGGGTTTGCGAGTACTTGCCTGCATGAACTTCGAAGCGACCAACTGATGGTTCAGATCCTCCAGCGATGCGAACCAGCAGAGGCTGGTCGATAACTGCTTCACGTGGAATGCTGATAGTGAGAGTGGATTCGCTCAAGGTCGCTGCAGCTGCCGCGATTCGGTCGGCTGCTGGGAACGACACTTCAGAGACGAGCTCACTCACCTCGACACCGGCCGGCGCATCAACGCTGAACGAAACGGAAGCAGGCGTGCTATTCAGTTCATGAAGACCAGCTAGACGCTTAAGCGGAGTGAATCGCCATTCTTCTTCGCGACCATTCGGAACCTCAATCTCAGCCAACGTAAGGCCAGCGAGACGAGGTGCCAAATCGCTAGGGGGTGCAGAGACAGTCATTAGCCGACAGCGCCTTCCATTTGAAGTTCAATCAAGCGGTTAAGTTCAAGTGCGTACTCCATCGGGAGTTCGCGAGCGATTGGTTCGACGAAGCCTCGAACGATCATCGCCATCGCCTCGTCCTCAGTCATGCCACGAGACATCAGGTAGAAGAGCTGGTCGTCTGA
>JBDLPZ010000043.1:0-4362 GCA_039800825.1 Actinomycetota bacterium | reverse complement strand
CCCTTCTCGAGCCGCGGGATGAAAGTGTCGATGGTGATGTAAAGCTCGGAGCGGTCGTCGAGCGGTCCGGAGATGATGAGCGGCGTGCGCGCCTCGTCGATCAGGATCGAATCGACTTCGTCGACGATCGCGTAATTAAAATCGCGCTGAACCTTCTGCTGAATGTGCACGACCATGTTGTCGCGCAGGTAGTCGAAGCCAAATTCGTTGTTGGTGCCGTACGTGATGTCGGCTGCGTATGCGACGCGGCGCTGAGCAGGCGTCATGTTAGACAGAATGCATGAGACGTTGAGTCCCAAGAAGCGATGTACGCGACCCATCCAGGCCGAGTCGCGCTCGGCGAGGTAGTCGTTCGTGGTGACGACGTGAACGCCCTTGCCGGCGATCGCATTGAGGTAGCTAGGGAGGGTCGCGACGAGAGTCTTACCTTCACCGGTGCGCATTTCAGCGATGTTGCCGAGATGCAGCGCCGCGCCACCCATGATCTGAACGTCGTAGTGGCGCTGGCCGAGAGTTCGGCGGGCGGCTTCACGGACCGTGGCGAACGCCTCAGGCATAAGGTCATCGAGGCTCTCGCCTGCGGCGTAACGAGCCTTGTACGCGTCGGTCAGCGCGCGAAGTTCAGCGTCGCTGAGGGCGGAGATTCGTGGCTCAAGCGCGTTGACTTGGTCCTTGATCTTCTCGAGCTGACGAAGGATCTTGCCCTCACCCATTCGAAGGATTTTGTCGAGCACACTCACAGAAAAGCCCCTTGGCACTAACTAAAGGTTCAGGGGGTGATGCTAGGCGACCCGCTGCCTCTATGGTCACCCCGTGGCTAGTACTCACCAATCCCTGACTTTGGCTCAGGCTCGCCAACTTGCCCTAAAGGCCCAAAATCTGTGGGAGCGCCCCTCTCGAGCGCCTTCGCGCGAGAGCATTCACGCCTTAACGCGCCAGTTGGGCGCAGTTCAGCTCGACACCATCTCGGTGCTGGCACGTTCTCACGAGCTCGTGGCGTTTGCCCGCCTGGGCGCGATGCCCAAGTCGCAGGTCGAGTCCGGCTACTGGCACCTCCCCGGCACAGAGGCCACGCACTTTGAGTACTGGTCGCATGCCGCCTCGATTTTGCCGATCGAGAGCTGGCCGCTGTTCAGTTTCCGCCGACAGGCCTACCGCGAGCGCGGGCTGCGCTGGCACGAGGTCGACGCCAAAGTCCTGAAGAAGGTCAAGGATCAACTCCGGGCTAACGGCCCGATGACCACGACTGATCTCGGCGGCGGTCGCAAGGACGCGTACTGGTGGAACTGGTCAGACGTGAAGGTCGGCGTCGAGTACCTCCTCGATATCGGCGAGGTGGCAGTGACTGCCCGCGACAAATGGCGTCGCGTCTATGACCTCAGCGAACGCGTCATCCCGTCTGAGTATCTGCGCGATGAACCTGCGGATTCGGCGATTGCCCGACTTCTTCGTGCGAGCCTCGCCACACTCGGCGTCGGCACAAAGTCGGATGTTTTCGACGTTCACCGATTCAAAACGACGAACAAAGTCGCGCAGAGCGCGTGGAAGTCGCTCATCGAAAGTGACGAAGTCATAGCGCTGACTGTCGCTGGCAGCGACGAAGTCCAGTACGCACTCGCGAGCGACCTCGAGGGTCTTGATCGGACAAAGCCGCGACGGACAGTGCTGCTATCTCCCTTTGATTCACTCGTGTGGCACCGCCCGCGTCTGCAGCGACTCTTCGACATGGAATATCGCATCGAGGCGTATACGCCCGAGGCCAAGCGGTACTACGGATACTTCGCTATGCCAGTGCTCGCAGGCGACAAGATCATCGCTCGCGTAGATCCTGGTCGCGAGAAATCGACATTCATCGCCAAGACCACTGTGTTTGAATCATCGAAGCCGACCGCGGCCGAAATCAATTCCGTCGCTACTGCATTGGCCGAAGCCGCGACTTGGGTCGGATCCAACGCGATCGAAGTGCGCAACGTCGTTCCCAAGTCTGCGGCCGCCGGTCTACGTCAGCTCGCCAAAGGCTTCGCAGCCAAATAGCCCCACTGCACCGCTTGCCAGACTGCCTGCGCCCGCGATGAGGTGTTCAGTTTCGCGCCGATGTGCCGCAGATGATTCTTGACGGTGCTCTCACTGACGGACAGACGATGTGCAATAGCTTTGTTGGACAAGCCGTCTGCCGCGAACTGCAGAATCAGATGCTCTTGCGGGGTGAGGCGCGGACGTGATGGAGTCCGGAGCATGTTGGACATCGGGATACCCAGTGCCGTGAACATATCCTCAGGAGTTGCCTCCCAGCTCAGAACTCGAATGTCATATGGCCGAAGTTGTCGCGTCAACTCGATGGCGTCGGACGAAAGCGCCCACCAAATGACTCTGACATCGAGATCGACCCGGCGAATACGCGCAGCATCAGTCAATGCCGTGAACGAATCGCCACCAGAAATCATGATCGCTGCGTTTGGCGCAGTTTGGGCGATAAGCGCGGGCGCGTCAGCGATGTGGTTGCTTTGAGATGCGATAGTGACGTCGCCGCGGATAACGCGAAGCTGTTCAAACAGTGCGGTCCGGTAGATCGATGGGCCACAGATAGTCAGTGAATACACCTAGTCCTCCTAGTAAGAAAGTTGCGCCGCGAACAATGCATTCGCGACGCAACTTTTCGAAGAGGATTTTCAGTTTTGTGAGCGTCTCGTTGGTGTGTCGAGAGCAAATCGTGAGTTAAGAAGCTTCAGCTAATCTAAAAGCAACTTTGGCAGTGGCCTTGCGACCGTGACGCGACCAGTGGTGGCGCCTAGCTGCGCGACGAAGGTTTGATTCCATGACTGCGCGCGCCTTTTCGAAGGCCCGCTCCGGGTCCGCTGCTTCACCAGTGCCACGCAAGACGTGTCCCTTAATCTTGGCGGAAATCTCTACATGCCACGCATGCGACTGTTGTCGATGATTGCTGTTGTAAGCAATCTCAACATCCAGGCCGATGATGTTGTTGCCGAATCGGTCGAGTTCCATCGTGCGTTCACGAACATGCTCGAGCCAGACGTTATCGACATCAACGTGGCGGGTGTGGATTTTCAGAACTGGTGCGCTTGAAGCGGATCTTCCAGACATAGTGCCCTCCCAATGGTCGGGAATTGCGAGGTCAGACTTCGGTGACTGACGTTTCCAACCTTAGACCGCCGTAGGTGCTCGCGCCACCGATTTCACCAAGTCTTGACTTAAGACTTTTCGTGGCACCGCAAGGACCACAGCTGACAGGCCCTGGTGGGTTTCACGGCCGAGCACATCGAGAGCCTCGGAGATAGTCGCGCCAGACGTCACGACGTCGTCAAGAAGCACCACTGGCCGATTCAACGGCGCGGCCAGCCGCATCGCTCCTTGAAGATTCGCGCGTCGCGCACTGTCGCTCAGACCGCGTTGCTCGTGCGGCGTGCGCGTCCACTCAATCGCGCCGGCCGAGAAGTTCCAGAGGTCTGGTCGCGCAGCTGCCACTTTGCGCGCCAACTGCGGCATTGGCTCAAAACCTCGTGATCGCGCCTTGCTCCGCCGAGTGGGGATTGTGACGATGTCTATAGCTTCGCTTGGATGCATCACACCAATTTGTCTGGCGACCATCTCCGCAAACAACGGCAGGAACCCTCGCTGGCCGTGGTCTTTCCACCGAGAGATGGCACGCATCATCGCTGGCTCAGCGTGCGCCACGGCACTCAGACGCACTCCCGAGTGAAGTTCAATGCGACTTCCTCTGAGGCTGGAACGGCACTCGGGACACCACAGCGTCTCTGGCGCAGAACACTCGGCACAGCGCTGCGGCGCAATTAAATCAAGAAGAGGACGAAACATCTCTCAAGCCTGAAGCAGCGTGCGAGACATCGCACCAAGAAGTTTCAAGAGTGTGTAAAGACCTAGTCATCCAACGGGTCAAAGGGTGTTTAATCCACACATGAGCACCACAGTTGAGTTTCGGTCACTGACCAAACACTTTGGATCGACTCAAGCCGTCAACGACTTGAGCTTCTCCGTCGCCCCTGGCCGCGTCACAGGCTTCCTCGGGCCGAACGGCTCCGGCAAATCCACGTCTCTGCGATGCCTCACAGGCCTCGTGACTCCGACGTCAGGCGAGGCCCTGATCAATGGTCAGCGATATCAGGACCTGAATCAACCCAGTTTGATTGTTGGCGCCGCCCTCGAAGCAACCGGTTTTCACCCTGGTCGCAGCGGTTTCTCAACCCTCGCGGTGATGTGCGACGCCGCCGGTCTTCCGGTCTCCGCAGCTCACAGCGCACTTGAACAGGTCGGCATGAGCAGGTCAGCGGAAGCCAAAGTGGGCACATACTCGCTCGGAATGAAGCAACGTCTCGCACTTGCTGG
>JBDLPZ010000042.1:0-3052 GCA_039800825.1 Actinomycetota bacterium | reverse complement strand
AAAGGCGGCTACTCCGAAGGCGTCTCAACCGGCGTTGATGTCTACTCGATCCGCCAACCTCTCGGCGTCGTCGGCATCATCAGCCCATTCAACTTCCCAGCAATGGTTCCGATGTGGTTCTTCCCCATCGCTATCGCGACCGGCAACGCCGTCATCGTGAAGCCTTCAGAGAAGGACCCAAGCGCGACGATGCTCATCGCACAGATGTGGAAGGAAGCTGGCCTCCCAGACGGCGTCTTCAACGTTGTGCACGGTGACAAGGTCGTTGTCGACGGTTTGCTGCAGCACCCTGATGTCGCGAGCATCTCGTTCGTCGGTTCGACTGGCATCGCCAAGTACATCTACGAAGAAGGCACCAAGCACGGCAAGCGTGTGCAAGCACTCGCGGGCGCTAAGAACCATATGTTGGTTTTGCCTGACGCTGATCTCGATCTCGCTGCTGACTCAGCCATCAACGCTGGCTTCGGTTCAGCTGGTGAGCGTTGCATGGCCATCTCGGTCGTTCTTGCGACGGACACCATCGCTGACGAACTCGTTGCCAAAATTGCAGAGCGCATGCCAAGCCTCCGTACCGGCGATGGCCGTCGCGGTTGTGACATGGGCCCACTCGTCACGGGCGCGCACCGCGACAAGGTCGCGTCGTATGTCGATGCAGGTGTGGCCGCAGGTGCAACTCTCGTAGTTGATGGCCGCAACCCAGTCGTCGATGGCGAGCCTGGTGGCTTCTGGCTCGGACCTACGCTCTTCGACAATGTCACGACTGACATGACGATCTACACCGACGAAATCTTCGGACCAGTGCTCTCTGTGGTGCGCATCAAGTCGTACGACGAAGGTCTGAAGCTCATCAACGATCACGAATACGGCAACGGCACCGCGATCTTCACCAACGATGGTGGCGCAGCTCGTCGTTTCCAGAACGAAGTCAAGGTCGGCATGGTTGGCATCAACGTTCCGATTCCTGTGCCGGTCGCCTACTACTCGTTTGGTGGTTGGAAGGCTTCGCTCTTCGGCGATACCCACGCTCACGGCACCGAGGGTGTGCACTTCTTCACTCGCGGCAAGGTTGTTACCTCACGCTGGCTCGACCCAAGCCATGGTGGCATCAACCTCGGCTTCCCAACCCAGAACTAACTTCCCTACTTATATTCAGGAGCAGTCATGGTGGACTCACCGTTCTTGGAAATGTCAGCAAACACGCTGACAGTCCTGTGGAACGACTCTGCGACACCGAGCGAGCTACAAGCAGCGATCAGCTGGGGCGCCGTTGGTGCCACCTGCAATCCGGTCATTGCTCTCAGTGCGCTGAAGGCTGCTCCTGAGTATTGGGCAGAACGCATTCGTACTTACGCCGCAGCGCATCCGACCGCGACTGAAGACGAAATTGGTTGGGCGATGGTTCGCGAGTTGTCGATTGAGGCAGCGAAGTTGTTGGAGCCTTCGTTCGACAAGTACAACGGACGCAACGGTCGCTTGTCGATTCAAACAGATCCGCGTTACTACCGTGATGCGAAGTCATTGGCCGACCAAGCGGTTGAGTTCTCGCAGCTCGCCCGCAACGTCATCGTCAAGATTCCGGTGACTGCAGCTGGCGTGGTAGCAATTGAAGATGCTGTCTACCGAGGCGTCAACATCAATGCGACGGTTTCATTCTCAGTCGCGCAGACGATCGCGGTCGCAGAAGCGATTGAGCGCGGTATGAATCGCCGTGAAGCTGAGGGCCACGATATTTCGACGATGGGTCACGTCTGCACAATCATGGTCGGCCGTACGGACGACTGGATGAAGCAGGTCATTAAGCGTGACGGCCTCGACATCAACCCAGAGGTTGCTGACTGGGCTGGCGTCGCTGCATTTAAGAACGCGTATCGCATCTTCCAGGAGCGTGGCTACCGCACGCGTTTGTTGTCAGCTGCGTTCCGCAATCACCATCACTGGTCGCAGCTCATTGGTGGCGACATCGTCGTATCGCCGCCATTCAATTGGCAAGAAAAAGCCAACGAGAGTGGCATCACGGGCGAGCCTCGAATGCATCTGCCAGTTGCGGAAGAGATCATGACCGAGCTCTTCAAGATTGGCCCAGAATTCCACAAAGCGTATGACCCAGAAGGTATGACTCACGAAGAGTTCAACACCTATGGTGCGACTGTTCGTACTTTGCGTCAGTTCCTGCAGGCGAACAACGATCTCGAAGCGCTGGTGCGCGACGTCCTCTTGCCTAACCCAGATCTATAAGGGTTAACGGGCGACGAGAGTCGTTTCGAACGAGTAGAGGTCTGCGCGGTATTTGTGCGATGAGGCTTCGACGACGCGACCTGCATCATCAAACGCCGTGCGCTCCATGACGAGCAGCGGTGAGCCCGCGCGAATCTCGAGCAGCCGCGCATCTGGTGCAGCGGCAATCGCCGCACCGATCTTCTGGTTTGCAACACGTACATGCAGACCCTGACGGCGCATTACTTCGTAAAGGCCAGTCTCTTCGAGTTCTTCTTTAGTGGTGTTGAGCAAATCGGCCGGAATCCAGTTACGCATGATGGCGAGCGGCTCACCGTTCATGCTGCGCAGACGGCGAAGGTGCAGCACGCGGTCGCCTTCTTTGATGCGAAGAAGTTCCGCCAGGCGGGCATCGGAGCGCTTAATCGTGAGAGAGAGCACGACGGTGGTCGGCTTGTGCTGTGCCTGGGAAAGATCGTCATAGAGGCTGGTGAGTTCCACGCCGCGGCGCATTTGGGAATGCACCACCTGGGTGCCGACGCCACGTCGGCGGACGAGCAGTCCTTTGTTGACGAGGTCCTGGATTGCCTGGCGCACCGTCGGACGCGACAAGCCCAGACGGGCAGCCAACTCAACTTCAGCTTCGATATGTTCGCCGGGCTTAATGTCGCCGTCGCGGATAGCGCGCTCGAGGTCCTGCGACAGTTGAAAATACAACGGAACAGGGCTGTGGCGATCGAGTGAGAAGTTCAGAGCCATGGGCGCAATCTAGTCGTTTTGGCCAGTTGAGCATATGTTCTTACAACAACGATTTTTCATTGACTTTGAACTGTTATAT
>JBDLPZ010000041.1:0-10312 GCA_039800825.1 Actinomycetota bacterium | reverse complement strand
CTAGAAAGTGCAGGTGGCAACTAGTAGCTGCCACCTGCACTCTATGAGTTGTTAAGTGCGGAGTTGTTAAGCGCGGGGCTTTTCTTTCATTTCCCACGTCTCGATAACGTCGCCGACCTTGATGTCGTTGAAGCTACCCAGGCCGATACCGCACTCGAAGCCTTCACGGACTTCGGTGGCATCGTCCTTGAAGCGACGCAGAGATTCGATCGAGAGGTTGTCGGCAACGACAATGCCGTCGCGGACCAAGCGCGCCTTGGTGTTGCGCTTGATGGTGCCCGAACGAATGATCGTGCCGGCGATGGTGCCGAACTTCGAAGACTTGAAGACTTCGCGAACTTCGGCGCTGCCGAGCTCTGATTCTTCGAACTCTGGCTTGAGCATGCCCTTGAGCGCCTGCTCAACTTCGTCGATCGCTGCGTAAATAACCGAGTAGAAGCGGATTTCGACGCCTTCACGATCAGCAAGGTCACGGACCTGGCCCTCAGGACGCACGTTGAAGCCGATGACAATTGCTTCCGAAGCGGCCGCCAAGGTGACGTCGCTTTGGTTGATCGCACCAACACCGCGGTGGATAACGCGCAGTGCCACTTCTTCGTTGCCAATGTCGATCTTGAGCAAGGCGTCTTCGAGAGCTTCGACTGAACCCGAAACGTCACCCTTAAGGATGAGCTTGAGCTCTTGGACTTCGCCCTTCTCAACCGATGCCAAGAAGTCTTCGAGAGTGCGACGAGCGCGACGCTTAGCAAGCTGTGCGTTGCGTTCGCGTGCGGCGCGAGTCTGTGCAATCTGACGAGCAATACGGTCTTCAGCAACCACCAAGAAGGAGTCACCTGCACCTGGAACTGCGGTCAAACCAAGAACCTGGACGGCACGCGATGGTGGCGCTTCGGTCAATGGGTTGCCGTTCTCGTCGAGCATGGCACGAACGCGGCCGTAAGCCTCGCCCGCGACGATCGAGTCGCCAGGACGCAGCGTTCCGCGCTGAACCAAGACGGTCGCAACCGGACCACGACCACGGTCGAGGTGAGCTTCGATGGCCACACCCTGAGCATCTGCCGTTGGGTTAGCGCGAAGATCAATCGCTGCGTCTGCGGTGAGCAAGACTGCATCGAGAAGGTCAGCGATACCGTCACCGCGTCGTGCCGACACATCGACGAACATCACGTCGCCACCGAACTCTTCGGCCACAAGGCCGTATTCGGTGAGCTGGGTGCGAACCTTCATCGGGTCTGCACCTTCCTTATCAATCTTGTTCACTGCAACCACGATTGGCACATCTGCTGCTTGCGCGTGGTTGATAGCTTCAACAGTCTGAGGCTTGACGCCGTCGTCAGCTGCAACCACCAGGACTGCAATGTCGGTGACCTTGGCACCACGGGCACGCATTGCGGTAAACGCTTCGTGACCTGGGGTATCGATGAACGTCAGTGCGCGATCGATGCCTTCGTGGTGAGTGATGACCTGGTAGGCGCCGATGTGCTGCGTAATACCGCCAGCTTCACCAGCCACAACGTTGGTGTTGCGGATGGCGTCGAGCAAGCGAGTCTTACCGTGGTCGACGTGACCCATGACGGTGACAACCGGTGGACGCGGCGCGAGATCCTCGTCTTCGTATTCGGCCTCGCCAAACTCGAGATCGAAGGTCCCAAGCAGTTCGCGGTCTTCGTCTTCAGGAGAAACAACTTCGACTTCGTACTGAAGTTCAGAACCGAGCAACTTCAGGGTGTCGTCGTCGACTGACTGGGTTGCGTTCACCATTTCGCCGAGCTTGAACATGATCGTCACGAGCGCGGCTGGATTTGCGCCAATCTTCTCAGCAAAGTCAGTCAGCGAAGCGCCACGAGGCAGACGCACGGTTGCGCCCGCACCGAGCTGAACCTGAATGCCACCGAGAGTTGGTGCTGCCAAGTTGTCGAACTCTTGACGACGAGTGCGCTTTGACTTCTTCGCCTTGGAATTCTTGCCGCCACCGCGACCGAATGCGCCGGCAGCGTTACCGCGACCGCCAGTGGTACCTGGACGTGGTGGACCGCCAGCAGGGGCTCCGCCACCGCCAGCAAAACCGCCACCGCCACCTGGGCGTGGACCGCCAGTGCCAGCTGGGCGTGGACCGCCGAAGCCGCCTGGACGACCTGCGCCACCCTGACCACCTGGACGACCTGCGCCGCCAGGACCGCCAGGACCGCGACCTGGACCGCCAGGACCGCGACCTGGACCGCCAGCACCAGCAGGGCGAACGCCGCCGCCGAGTGGGCCACGAGGACGAGGAGGCATCGCGCCCGGATTCGGGCGAGGACCTGCCGCGCCTGAGCCACCGCGATCACCAGTAGAGAATGGATTGTTACCTGGACGTGGAGCACGGCCCATGCCGGTGCCTGCGCCAGAGAACGGGTTGTTGCCAGGACGTGGACCGCCTGGGCGAGGAGGCATTGCGCCTGGATTGGCTCCTGGATTCGCACCTGGGCCACCGGGAGTTGGGCCACCGGCAGCGGGAGCAGCAGGCTTCTCAGCGGTTGGAGCCGGCGCGAATACCGCAGGCGTCACGCCACTCGAGGTTGGCTTGTCAGCTACTTCGGCAGCAGGAGCTGCAGCCGGTGCAACTGCCTCTGCCGATTCATCTGCTGCAGGCTTTGGAGCTGCCTTCTTGGCAGCAGCCTTCTTCGCTGGTGCAGCGGCTGGAGCCTCGGCACCAGCGGCGGGCGCAGGGAAAGCAGCGCGCAGCTTGCGTGCTACAGGAGCTTCAATGGATGAAGAGGCACCTTTAACGAACTCGCCGATTTCGGCAAGCTTGGTGACAACTTCTTTGCTATCAACACCGAGCTCTTTAGCGAGCTCATAGATCCGGACCTTAGACAAAGTTTCTTCCTTGTTATGCCCGGATCTCTAGCGAAAATCTAGATTCCGGGCGCTGGGGTAAGCACGGTCGGCTTGACCATGCTCATTTGGCACTCATCGGGTTTTCATCCCGTCACGCTCCATGTGGAGTAGGACTGTTTGGACTGTTTGGGCTAATCAGGCTTTCCCAGCCGGCGGGCAGGGCGCTCACGCTCAGATTCATCCGAAATGACCGGTTGAATGCTCGGCGAGCGACTGCCACGGAGCCGCACTCGGCGCTGAGATGCAGATAAGCACCTCGGCCGGGCAGACGTCGATCGATGTCGAGGGTCAATGTCCCATCCACAACGACCAACCTCACAAGGTCAGCCTGTGCTGAAATCTGGCGGCAACCAGCACAAGTGCGCAGCGGCTTTTGGATGTCAGCGGACACGAATGGTACTCCCGTTACTCAGCTTCAGGCGCCGCACCGAGGTAAAGCGGGTCGGCGTCAGAACGAATATCAATCTTCCAGCCGGTGAGGCGAGCGGCCAGACGCGCGTTCTGGCCTTCCTTGCCGATAGCCAGCGACAGCTGGTAATCCGGCACGAAGACGCGAGCGACCTTGTTGGCTTCGTCGAGGATGTCGACGCGCACCGTGCGGGCAGGGGCGAGTGCGGCAGCGATGAATTTTGCGGGATCCTCGGAGTAATCGACGATGTCAATCTTCTCGCCGTTGAGCTCGTTAACGACGGCGTTGACGCGAGCGCCCATCGGACCGATGCAGCTGCCCTTGGCGGCTACCTGTGACTTATGCGAGATGACGGCCATCTTGGAACGGGCACCAGCTTCGCGGGCCAGGGCCATGATCTCGACAGTGCCGTCAGCCACTTCAGGAACTTCAAGAGCGAACAGTGCTTTGACGAGACCTGGGTGAGTGCGCGAGACGGTGACGACATTGCCCTTCTCGAGCTGGCGGACGGCCACCAAGATCACCTTGATGCGCTCGCCATGGACGTACTTCTCCGTCGGCACCTGCTCGGCAGGAGGCATCATCGCTTCAACGCGACCCAGATCGACGTGCACCATGCGAGTGTCTGCACCCTGCTGAATAACGCCGCTCACCATCGTGCCGACGAGGTTCTCGAACTCAACAGCCTGAACCGCACCAGTGGCTTTGCGAAGCCGATCGCCAAGCACCTTGCGGGTGGTCGCTGCAGCGATTCGGTCGAAGTCAGCAGGGGTCTCGTCTGCTTCGCCGAGGAATTCGCCGGCTTCGTTGTATTCAGAAACCAAGACCGCGACGGTGCCGTTGTCGATATCGAGTTTGACGCGCACTGGCTTGCCATCAATCTTGCGCGGGAAGTACTCCCCTGGCTTTGGCGCTTCTTCGATGACGTTGGAAGCGCGCAAGAATGCAATCAGCAATGCTTCTTCAATCGGCGCCACGATTGATTCCAGTGGCATCTCGAGAGAGTTAGTCAGACCTTTGAGCTGAGCAATATCAATCTTCATATCAGTCTTCTTCTCCATCTTCGTCTGCCATGTCATCATCGATTTCGTCAGAAGCGCCCTTCGGACGATTGAACTCAATTTGCACCTGGCCATGATTGATTACGCTCAGCGACACAGAGTCATGGTCTTCAAAGCTAACTTCGTCTTCGCTGGCGGCCGACACACGCGCGGTGAAAACAGACTCATCGTTCATGATGACCTGAACCTTGCGACCGACGTTTGAGCGCCAGTGACGTGCGAGGGTGAGTGGACGATCAATGCCTGGGCTCGTCACTTCGAGGGTGTACGCGTGATCATCAAGCAGGGCCTGCTCTTCAATGAGCACATCGAGGCGACGGCTGATGCTCGCCACTTCGTCGAGATCCAAACGGGAGTCACTGTCGACGACGATTTGCACCAAGAGACGGCGGCCGGCTTGGCGCACGTTGACGGTTTCGAGGTAATAGTTTGATTCAGCAACCAGCGGAGTGACCGCTTCAGTAATGCGCTCAGAAAAATGCGCAGGGCTAGTCACATCGACTCCGGTTCTATTTGGACGAGCAGTTGTAGAAGGTGGAGTCTATCCCCAGATTGACCAGCCGAGACGCACAATCAAAAGTGCCACCGCGGTAAGCAGGACGCCGCGGACGAATCCGCTGCCGTAGCGAATGGCCATTCGGCTACCCATGACACCACCGAGCAGGTTGAAACATCCCATCGCTGCGCCCAGCAACCAGATGATGTGGCCGCTAGTAGCAAATATCAAGATGGACGCAAAGTTGGTCGCGACGTTGACGAACTTCGCTGTCGCCGAAGATCGAAGAAACGAGAGCCCGAAAACGTTGACGAGCGTGAGGAGCAGAAAAGCGCCGAAGCCAGGACCGATTGCTCCGTCGTAAAAACCGAGACCAATACCAATAAAGATTGGGTAAGCCATCGAATGCATCGGCACTTCATGATCTTCGAGTCCACGCACTTTGGCAGCTGGATTGATGATCATGAAGATCCACATGCCAATCAGCAAAACGAAAATAATCGGCCGGAAAACTTCAGGATTGAGTCTGCTAGCGACCAGCGAACCGATACCCGAACCGAGGAACGCTGCCACCATCATGGGGCGCACGATTGTCTTCGGCGGTGGAACTTTGTTGGCGTACGTCGCAGCCGCGGCGATAGTGCCGATGATGCTGCTGACCTTGTTCGTTCCGAGCGCCGACACCGTGAACTGCGGAGGCAGTGCAATCAGCAGAGCGGGCAGCTGAATCAATCCGCCTCCACCACCGACGGCATCGAGCCAGCCAGCCGACAGTGCTGCGACAAACAAGAGCGCGAGTGTCAGTCCGTCGAGTTCAGGCATTACTCAAACGCCTGCTTCTGCAAGTCACGCACGACGTTGAACAAGTCGCCCAGGCGATGAATGACTGCGTCCGGTATGACATCGGTCTCGACGAGCTCGTGAGCGCGATGGTCTGAGTGCGGAATGAAGACCGCACGCATCCCGGCCGACTGCGCACCGTGGATGTCGTCCCACATGCGATCGCCGACATACACGACGGTGCGTGGGTCTGTTATGCCGAGAGCGTCCATCGCTGCGATGAAGGCGTCTTTGTGCGGCTTACCGACCGGCAGCTCCGATGTGTACACGCCAGCGTCGATGTACTCGAGCAATCCATCTCTCGCGAAGACGTCTTCGTGATACTGACGGGTCCACATCGTGTTGGAGAGGACTCCGATTTTGAGACCGCGTTCACGCAGGGCGCGTAGCAGCGCGAGCGCGTCCGGATCAGCATGCGTATGCGGATACCAAAAGTCGAGATAGCGCTCAAAGGCTGGTGCGAACCGCGGCGATGACTCATCGACGCCGCAAGCCTTGAGCATCGCGCTCAGAGCGCCCGTCGATTCTGCACCGAGAGTTTCGCGCTGTACCTGCCAACGCGCTTCTTCTGCTTCAGACAACGCTTGGGACAAATCCGCCGCGTTGGCCGGGTCATACTCCTGAGCAAACGCGTACCACTGAGACCCAAGATCAATCTTGTGCCACGGAGTCAGCGTGCCGCCCCAGTCGAAGATGACCGCCGCAATTGTCATGCGCCGCGGACAACCTTCAAGAGATGCGCTTCGACATCGGCGACGGCAACTTCTGCCTTGTCGCCAGTCTTGCGATCCTTGACTTCGACCAGACCATCAGCAAGCAGCTTGCCGAGGACAACAATCGTCGGAATACCAATTAGCTCAGAGTCATTGAACTTGACGCCAATCGATGCGCCCCGACGATCGTCGAGCAAGACACGTACGCCAGCGGCCTCAAGGTTCGAAGCGAGTTCTTCTGCCTTTTCCCATGGCTGCTCGTCCTTGCCGGCGGCGATGATGTGCACATCGGCCGGAGCGATTTCGCGCGGCCACACGAGACCCTTGTCATCATGCGACTGCTCTGCGATTGCAGCGACGGCGCGAGACACACCGATGCCATATGAGCCCATGGTGACAACGACCTTCTCGCCGTTCTCATTGAGCACTGTGAGATCCAATGCCTGCGCGTACTTGCGTCCGAGCTGGAAGATATGGCCGATCTCAATACCGCGAGCTGCGGACAAGTTGCCGCCGCAACCCGTGGGGCAAGCATCGCCTTCGAGAACTTCTGCGGCTTCGATGAATCCGTCGGCGACGAAGTCACGGCCGCAAGTCAGGTCATACACGTGGTGGTTGTACTCATTTGCGCCAGTGATCCAGCGAGTGCCATCGACCACGCGCGGATCAACAAGGTAGCGAATACCTGACGCAGAGTTCTCACCGAGAACCTGTGGGCCGATGTAGCCCTTCTTGAGCAAAGGGTGTGCCTTGAAGTCTTCTTCTTCAAACGGCGCTACTTCAGCAGGATGGACGGCTGATTCGAGACGCTTGATATCGACTTCGCGGTTGCCTGGCAGACCGACAGCTAACACCGTCTGGCTGCCATCGAGGTGACGCAGCTTGAAGACGACATTCTTCAAAGTATCGGCAGCGGTCCACTCGCGATCGGAGCGGCGCAAGTCTTCGCGCTCATTTGAGAGGTTGACCAACGTTTCGATTGTTGGAGTCTTAGGAGTCTGCTCGACATGCGCAGCTGGTGCGTCGCTGTAGTCGAGGCTCGTCGCTTGCAGAGTGGTCACTGCCTCAACGTTCGCTGCGTAGCCACAGCCGAGGCAACGAACAAACGTGTCTTCGCCGCTTTCACAGCCAGCAAGGAATTCTTCAGACTTCGAGCCACCCATTGCGCCAGACATTGCAGACACGATGACGTATGAGAGTCCAAGACGATCGAAGGTGCTGATGTAGGCATCGCGATGCTTGCCGTACGAAACCTCAAGACCAGCATCATCGATGTCGAATGAGTACGAGTCCTTCATAACGAACTCGCGACCACGCAGGATGCCTGCGCGTGGACGTGCCTCATCGCGGTACTTCGTCTGAATCTGGTAGATCGACAGCGGCAGGTCTTTATACGACGAGTACTCGCCCTTGACCATCAATGTGAACATCTCTTCGTGGGTTGGCCCCAAGAGGTAATCGTTCTTGCGGCGGTCCTGCAGGCGGAAAAGATTGTCTCCGTACTCGGTCCAGCGGTTAGTCGCTTCGTAAGCCTCACGAGGTAGAAGCGCTGGGAAGTGCACTTCCTGGAAGCCAGCGCGATCCATTTCTTCACGGACGACGCGCTCGACATTGCGGTAGACGAGGTAGCCCAACGGCAGCCAGGAGAAGATGCCAGGCGCAATACGGCGCACCATGCCGGCGCGAACGAGCAGCTTGTGGCTCGGGACCTCAGCATCTGACGGGTCTTCACGCAAGGTTCGCAGGAAGAGCGACGACATCCGCAACACGAGAACTCCTAGTGGTCTTGGGTGGCAGAACCCTAGACCGCAGGCTCGGGCTAGAAGAAAATTGTGCTGAATTCGGCGATTGGTGTGAATCCGAGTCGCGCGTACGTGGCCAGAGCGGGGCGATTGAAGTCGTTGACGTACAGACAGACGCCGCGGCTGAAGTCCTGCTGAATCTGCGCCACCGCAGCGCTCAGCAGCGCAGCTGCTTTGCCCTGACCGCGCCAGTCTGGATGGAGCCATACGCCCTGGATCTGGCAGAAGTCGTCAGTAATACAGCCGACGTCAGTCTTAAATCGGGTGAAGCCGAACTCATCGACGAGACCGTATGCGCGTCCCTCGCGAATCGTCTCTTGAACCCGCAGTCGATAGCCCGTCGCGTTGAGCTGATTGGGATCGACTCCGACCTCGGCCGCGAACATCGATGAGGACGCTACGACGTAAGAATCAAGGTCAGCCAACTGAATCCGTCGCACTTGTGAATCTCTCACGGGCAGGTAGTGGTCCAACGCCAGATACGGCTGAGACTCGCGCACGAGTCGGGCTGGCCCCCACACAAGATGCATTTCTCGCCAGAGTTGCTCAACCTCAGAGCGCTCCCCCACAATCGAGGCGCAGTTGCGATCGCGCACTGCCAACAGGTGCGTAAACGCTGCGAGTGAGTTGTCGTTAAGTTCAATCGGAACCAGGTTAGGGCCGAGCAAGAGAGCACTGCGAAGAATGCCGCCCTCGCGCCAGCCCCACACTGGATGACCGAGTCGCTCGATTCCGCCTGCTACTCGCGACCGCACAAACACATGTTGTGCCGGAGCGGCACCAAGCAGCGACAGCAGATCCGCGAGATCTGAGTCTTCGAGGACGAATGCCCCGTCTGTCATCGCTTAGACGATGGTGACGGTCGGCTCGCCCGACACATCGCCCATAAGTTCAGCAAGCTTCATCGCTTCTTCGATCAGGGTCTCGACAATTTGAGCTTCTGGCACCGTCTTGACGACTTCACCCTTAACGAAGATCTGGCCCTTGCCGTTGCCACTCGCGACACCGAGATCAGCTTCGCGAGCTTCACCCGGGCCGTTGACGACGCAACCCATGACAGCCACACGCAATGGCACTTCCATGCCTTCGAGACCAGCCGTCACTTCGTTTGCCAGCTTGTAGACATCGACCTGGGCACGACCGCACGACGGGCAGGAAACGATTTCGAGTCCGCGTCGGCGCAGATTCAGTGACTCAAGAATCTGTAGGCCAACCTTCACTTCTTCGACTGGCGGAGCAGACAGCGAAACACGAATCGTGTCGCCAATGCCCTGGGAGAGCAATGCTCCGAAAGCAACGGCTGACTTGATAGTGCCCTGGAAAGCAGGACCGGCCTCGGTCACGCCGAGATGAAGTGGATAGTCGCACTGCTCAGAAAGCAGCTGGTACGCGCGAACCATGACGACGGGGTCGTGGTGCTTGACCGAAATCTTGATATCGCGGAAGTCATGCTCTTCAAAAAGGCTTGCTTCCCACAGTGCACTCTCGACCAACGCTTCAGGTGTGGCCTTGCCGTACTTCTTCAGCAGACGCGGATCGAGCGAACCAGCGTTGACGCCGATACGAATCGGAGTGCCGTGATCTTTAGCTGCCTGAGCAATCTCTTTGACTTTGTCATCAAACTGCTTGATGTTGCCTGGATTGACACGCACCGCTGCGCAACCCGCCTCGATCGCAGCGAACACATACTTGGGCTGGAAGTGAATATCTGCGATAACCGGGATACCGGACTTCTTCGCAATCGCAGGGAGCGCATCCGCGTCATCCTGGCTCGGCACAGCAACGCGCACAACCTGGCAACCAGATGCAGTGAGCTCAGCAATCTGCTGCAGGGTTGCGTTGATATCTGACGTGAGCGTCGTGGCCATCGACTGGACGCTGACGGGAGCGTCTCCGCCGACCTCGACCGGCTTTGAGTGATGCTTCAGCACCAACTTGCGGGTCGGGCGACGAGGCGAAATGACAGGAGCGGGCATCTCAGGCATGCCAAGCGAAACAGACATGGGCGAAGTATCGCGTGTAATCAGAATTGAAGCGCGATGGGCTTGATGATGTCGGCCACAATCACGACTAAACCGCTCACCAGAAGGATCGCCGTCATGACGTACGTC
>JBDLPZ010000040.1:0-6702 GCA_039800825.1 Actinomycetota bacterium | reverse complement strand
GGCTTGGCTCGAGTTGCGATGACCGAGGGTCTCAATCGCTGCCGCGCCATCGGCATTCGCGATGCTTTTATCGAGGCTTGGTACAGCAATCCCGTTTCCAACCACGTGTATCAGCAAATGGGATTTGTTACTCCCGTCAGCGAGTACATCTGGCGACGAGAGGTATAGCCTCGCCCCTGTGCCGTCGTTGTCGCAGAGGAACTCGTTTCGCAGCCTTCGACATCGCAACTTCCGCCTGGTGTGGTCAGCGGGCCTGATCTCGAACGTTGGCAGTTGGGCCCAGATCATCGCTCAAGACTGGCTCGTATGGGAGCTCACTCATAGCTCACTAGCTATCAGTGTTGCGGCGACGATTCAGATGATTCCGTCGATGATGTTTAGCCTGCAAGCTGGACTCATCGCCGATCGTTTCCCCAAAGACAAGATCCTGATTCTGACCAACGTGGTTGGGTCGATCACCGCCGCGATTACCGGCATCATGGTGCTCACCGACAGCATTGAGTATTGGCATGCGCTCGTGCTGTGTTTCATTGTTGGCGCCGCGTCAGCCGTCGATGCACCAGTGCGATTGTCGTTCGTGTCAGAACTCGTCGGTCATGACGACCTGCCGAACGCAGTGAGCCTGAACTCATCAAGTTTCAACATCGCTCGTCTGATCGGCCCTGCCGCATCTGGCTTGTTGATTGCGCGCTTCGGAACCGGTCCCTCATTCTTGATCAATGCTGTTAGCACGGTTTTTGTGATTTTTGCGCTGATCTCGATCAATGAAGACGAGCTGCAGCGCGAGTCCATACCGAAATCTTCGGGCACTATTCGCGAAGGCTGGAACTATCTGTGGGCTCGGCCTGACTTGCGAGTGGTGCTGTTGGTTGCGCTATTTACCAGTGCCTTCGGACTGAACTTCAACTTCTTCAACGCCATCATGGTGACCAAAGTCTTCAACCAAGATGCCGCCGTGTTCGGCTCACTTGGAACAGTCGTCGCAATCGGATCACTAAGCGGTGCACTGCTCTCGACGCGCATCGAACATCTCAGAACACCACGCAACATCGTGAGCGGCGCGACGATGTTTGGGTTGATTTTGTTGGCGCTGTCACTCATGCCCAATATTTATGTGTATGCGGCGGTGTTGCCCTTCGGTGGCGTTATCGCGTTGATGACGATGATTAGCGCCAATTCCTCGATGCAATCGCATACGGACCCGGTCGTTCGTGGTCGAGTGATGGCTTGGTACGTCATGGCCTTCAACGCACCGTTTGGCTCGCCGCTGTTGGGCTGGGTTTCTGAACATCTCGGCGCCCGTGCCGCAATCGCTACAGGCGGCGGACTCACCGCGATCAGCGCGCTCACCATCGCTTTCCTCTTCCGAGGACGGCTCGATCGGCCCGACAACTACTCCATCGACGCGGTTCTCGAGGCCAACAGCAAGTTCTAGGGCATTCGCTTACACAACACCCACACTCGCCCTAACAATTCCTGACAATCGATGCTTACCTTTCAGGCAGTGAACCAGACCCGAAGGGACTCACAATGACTAACCAAGAAATCGCCAACGAGTGGGCAGATGGCAACCGGCCAGCTCCTGCCGAAGACGTTGCGCCAGAGGCCAACGCTGAGGTCAACAACGCGGCCGACGATGCGACCGACAATGCGACCGATGCACCAACCCGCAAGAGTTGGAACAAGATGCTTCTCGCTGGAGTCGCAGCTGCAGTTCTCGTGGCAGGCGGCGCCGGTTACGCAATCGGTACGGCATTCAACGATCACCCAGCTGATTCGTTCCTCGAAGAGCGTGGTGAGCATTTCGGTCCTGATGGCCAATTCGGTCCCGGCGGCCAGCATCCACCACGTCCTGGCGATCAAGACTTGAACGGCAACGGCATCGAAGATCACCACGAGATTAATGGTGGCGATGACGATCTGAACGACTCCGATGATCTCGCTGGTGGCGACGACCTCTCAGGATCAAACGCATAATCTTTTATTGATATCCCTTTCGAATGCAGTTGTGGCGGACATCCACTGGATGTCCGCCACAACTGTTTCTCAGGCTTAAACGTTTGCAGTTTCAGCTGGCGCTACTGGTTTTGGCGAGCGCTTGTTGAGCTGTCGCTTGTAGAGCAATCCGACGATGACGACATAGCCGACCCACGCGATGATCTCGATCTGCGAGGCCATGCCACGGTAACCGAGGAAACCGCGCATGAGACTTCCGATCACGCCTTCGGGATCAATCGCCGACGAGGTATCAATGACGGTCTGGCCACCGAAAGGAATCGCGCCGAACTCTTCGAGCTCATGCACGCCGTAAGCGAGAACTCCAGCTGCAACGAAGATCAGCAGACCACCGACAACGGTGAATACCTTGCCGATATTGATGCGCACAACTCCCTTGAAGATCGCGATGCCCGCAGCAATGGCCATGACCAGACCGACAGCCAAGCCCACCAGCGGTTCGGTCGTGGTACCAGCGGCTTGAATGCTGGCCCACATAAAGATGGAGGTTTCGAGGCCCTCGCGAAGCACGGCGAAGAATGCGACTGCACCGAGAGCAAAAGCGCTCGTGCCCAGAGCACGATCGACTTTGCCGTGGAGTTCGCTCTTCATCGAACGTGCGTGATTAGCCATCCAGAACGTCATCCAGGTGATGAGAGCAACGGCGGCAAGACTGGTGAGACCTTCGAAGAGCTCTGCTGCTTCATCGGACAGCGCACTGTCCGCGGCGCTTAGCCCACCGGCGACGGCGACGCTGACGGCGACGGCCGCGCCAACGCCGATCCAAACGCGGCTGATGTAGCGGCGCAGGTCGCTATTCACAAGATACGCAATGAGAATGGCAACGATCGTTGCGGCCTCAAGGCCCTCACGAAGTCCAACCAACAAGCTTGCGAGCACAAATTTCCCTTTCAGACCCCCGAAGTAAGGCAAGCCTAACCTCAGCCTCTCGATTCGTGCAAATTTAAGCAACCAACTGGTTTCTTAATTCCCGAATGCCTCGCAAGACAGCCGTTTCACGTACTTTGACCGCGGATTTGCGCAGCTGGTAATTGAAAACGGCGTTTATCACCGTTTTCACGGTACCAACCTCGAAATTTGGGGTGCTAAATCCGCGAAAACGGCGGAAACCAACGCTTCCCCGTACCACTAGTCGAAAGGTGGTACGGGGATTTGCCACATACGACAAATCCGCGGATTTAGGCGCCGTTTTTGGCAAGGTGGTACGTGGATCTGTCGCCAGGCGACAAATTGCCGTACCACCCCCGCCGAAACGGCAGTTCCACGTACCACTAACTGCCTCGCAGCTTGTGCCGAACCTATTGTCAATCGCGCCAACGACTCCTAACGTGACTCCCCTCACAGATGGAAGGGACTCGATGGCAAGCCTCCCTTCCCTGCGCGCGCAACGACTCACCGCCGAGCAGCAGTGGAAGCGTTGGATTGAGCACGACCCCAGCGTCGAGATTCGCACTGAAGTCCAAGATTCATGGCAACGTTCGTCCTCCGCAGTTTCGCTCGATGTGGACGCTGCGCCGAGCGAGACTGAATTCAACGTCGAGCTCGCATGGAAAGAGCACGTTCTTAGAGACCCAGTCTCCACTCTCGCACCAGATCTTCAGCAGGTCGCCGAAGACGGCGGCTTCGTCGTCGCCATCACCAATCCTGAGAGCACAATTCTCTGGACGACCGGCAGCACGCAGATGCGCGATCGCGCCGCTCGCGCGAACTTCGCCGTCGGCGGCAAATGGGACGAACTGAGCGTCGGCACGAACGCACTCGATCTCGCACTTCGCACCGGCAAGGCCCAAACAGTGTTTAGCGCAGAACACTTCGCGCCTCTTGTGCACCAGTGGGTCTGCTATTCCGCACCGATTGTTGATCCCCGTACAGGCGGATTGCTCGGCGTACTCGATCTCAGTACAACGTGGGACAACGCCAATCCCCTGGCCATGCGCACCACGGTCGCGATGGTCGGCCTTCTTCAACACGAGCTGGCGAAAGTGAAACTGGAGCCAGTCGAAGGTGAAGTGCAACTCAAGCTTCTCGGCAAACCGCTCGTCGCGATGGGCAATCAGCGCATTGCATTGAGCCGCAGACAACTCGAAATCTGCGCTCTGCTCGCGCTTCATCCGCATGGACTGAGCCTCGACGAGATGCACGTCGGCCTGTACGGAGACCAGCGGGTTTCTCCTGCCACTCTCAAGTCAGAGATCAGCCACCTTCGCGGCCTGCTCAACGGCGCCATCGAATCTCGCCCTTACCGGCTCACAAACAGCAGCTGCGATGTTCTCACCGTCGTCAATGCGTTGCGAGTCGGCAACTTCGACGCGGCTATTCGCGCTTACGAAGGGCCGCTGCTGCCTACGTCTGACAGCCCTCTGATTGCCGAACTACGCAACTGGCTCGACGTGGCGCTACGCGAAGGTGCGCTGCGGAGCTTGGATGTAGACGCGATTGCCCGATACCTCGAGCACCATCCTTACGAGCTGACCGTGGCCGAATACCTCAGCAAGATCACCTCAGAATCAGATCCGCGCTACCCCTACGTGAGGGCAAAACTGCTCCAAGCGCGCGGCTCCTTCTGACCGCGACTTTACCTACCTTTTGCCAACCTAGCCTTACCTAACCTCCGCGAAGGTCAATGTCGACCAACAAGGAGAGATATATGGTTTACGCAATGCCCGGCCAGCCAGGTTCTCTGGTTTCGCCAAAAGCGAAGTACGACAACTTCATCGGCGGCAAGTGGGTCGCCCCTGTTAAGGGTCAGTACTTCGAAAACATTTCGCCTGTCACAGGCAAGTCATTCACGTCGGTCGCCCGTTCGACTGCTGAAGACATCGATCTCGCCCTCGACGCAGCGCACGCCGCTCGAGAAGCATGGGGTAACACCAGCGTCACTGAGCGCTCAGCAATTCTCTTGAAGATTGCAGACGTCATCGAGTCGAATCTCGAAATGCTCGCAGTCGCTGAGACCTACGACAACGGCAAGCCAATTCGTGAGACCCTCGCAGCTGACCTTCCATTGTGTGTCGATCACTTCCGATACTTCGCTGGCGCAATTCGCGCACAAGAAGGCACCGCTGGTGAACTCGATCACGACACTGTCGCTTACCACTTCCACGAGCCACTCGGTGTGGTCGGTCAGATCATTCCTTGGAACTTCCCATTGCTCATGGCAACGTGGAAGCTCGCACCAGCACTGGCAGCTGGCAACTGTGTAGTCCTCAAGCCAGCTGAGCAGACCCCATGGTCGATCTTGGTCTTGATGGAACTCATCGCCGACTTGCTTCCTGCTGGCGTTCTCAACGTCGTCAACGGTTTCGGTATCGAAGCAGGCAAGCCACTGGCTTCATCACCACGCATCGCAAAGATCGCGTTCACCGGTGAAACCACGACCGGTCGCCTCATCATGCAGTATGCATCTGAGAACATCATTCCTGTCACCCTTGAACTCGGCGGCAAGAGCCCGAACATCTTCTTCGAAGACGTTGCAGCTCAAGACGATGCCTTCTTCGACAAGGCAATCGAAGGTTTCGTGCTCTTCGCACTCAACCAGGGCGAGGTCTGCACCTGCCCTTCACGCGCGCTGATTCAGGAATCCATCTACGACAAGTTCATGGAGCGCGCAATTGCTCGCACCAAAGCCATCATCATGGGCAACCCATTCGATACTGCGACCATGATCGGTGCTCAGGCATCCAACGATCAGCTTGAGAAGATCTTGTCGTACATCGACATCGGCAAGCAGGAAGGCGCCAACCTCGTTACCGGTGGTGCTCGCAAGATTCACGAAGGTCTCGAAGACGGCTACTACGTTGAGCCAACCATCTTCGAAGGCAACAACGCGATGCGCATCTTCCAGGAAGAAATCTTCGGCCCCGTTGTATCTGTGACCAAGTTCAAGGATTACGACGACGCAATCCGCATCGCTAACGACACCTTGTACGGTCTCGGCGCTGGCGTGTGGACTCGCGACACCAACACGGCTTACCGTGCAGGTCGCGCAATCCAGGCCGGTCGCGTCTGGACCAACTGCTACCACGCTTACCCAGCAGGTGCAGCGTTCGGTGGTTACAAGTCATCAGGTATCGGTCGCGAGACCCACAAGATGATGCTCGATCACTACCAGCAGACGAAGAACCTTCTCGTCAGCTACAACCCAAACAAGCTCGGCTTCTTCTAAATCGAGACAACGATTACGGCAGGCCTTAGGGTCTGCCGTATTCGTGTTTCGGAGGACTTATGAAACGTGTACTGATGACTCAGGCAGCAGCTGACATGCTGCTGAAACTTGAAGCAATCCACGGCCCTCTGATGTTTCATCAATCGGGCGGTTGCTGTGACGGATCTGCCCCGATGTGCTACCCGCGCGGAGAATTCAAAGTCGGACAGGCAGATGTGTTTCTCGGCTGGGTCGGCGACGAGCGTGTGCAGGCGCCGTTTTATATGTCATCGAGCCAGTTCGAATACTGGAAGCACACTGAGCTCACGGTCGACATCGTTCCCGGTCGCGGGTCTGGCTTCTCTGTCGAAGCGCCAGAAGGCGTGCGGTTCTTAATCCGCTCGCGTGTCTTCACCGATGCCGAGTGGGGCACGCTCGCTGACGAGCCAGTACTCACCGGCCTCCAGCACTAACTCAACGCAAGAGGTCGTCAACACGTACCGCTTAGTGAGTCTGAACGTACCGCTAGCTATTCAAAGAGC
>JBDLPZ010000039.1:0-5210 GCA_039800825.1 Actinomycetota bacterium | reverse complement strand
GACCGCCCTCAGGCGGCGAGGGGTCTGAGGCCTCCACCCCTCACGGCCTGAGAGGGATTACCCTCACCTTATGAGCCCCGTCGCACGCCCAAGACGAGTCCACCCCACAAAGGTGCGACTCATTGAAGCTGTGCTCCAAATGCGCAAGACGCAGCCATACGAGGCAATCACGGTTGAAAACGTCCTCGAGCTCTCCGGAGTGTCCCGCGGCTCGCTCTACCACCACTTCACCGACTTCTACGACCTGATCGAGGCGGCGGAGCTGGTGCGCTTCACCAAATACGTCGATGTGAGCATCCAGCGCATCATTGATATGGCCTCCGCAGCTAAAACTCGTGATGATCTCGTCAGCGGTATCCAGCAAATCACCCGTGAGACCCAATCGCCTGCGATGTCTCAGATTCGCATGGACCGAATCGCCGCTCTCGCTCGCGCTCAGGGCAATCCCCGCTTCCAAAAAGCGCTCGCTGCAGAGCAAGAGCGCCTCACGGAGGCCTTGGCAGAGGTTGTCGCCGATGCCCAGGTCAAGGGCTGGTTCGACCGCACGATCGACCCCCGCGCGGTCGCCGTGTTCATCCAGGCCTACACGCTCGGCCGCGCCATTGATGAAATCTCACATAATGAGATGAATCCTGAAGCCTGGAACGCCCTTATCGACCGCGTGATTGAGCTCGCGTTCGTCAATCCCAACCTGCCCCAGTAGCCCATCCTCGGCGGTCGCGAGCAGCTCGCCCTGAAGCGCGAGTCTGCATTTGGTCAGACCAAACCCCCCAATTAACCTTCGCCCTTAAACGAGTGGCGAGGTGGAAGTGGTCTTTTCTTCGATCATCTTTCTATTTCTGTTCCTCCCCGTAACTCTGCTGCTGGTTTACCCACTGCCCCGCAAAGCCCAAAACGTCATGTTGTTGGCGATGTCGGCTGTCTTCTACGTCTGGGGCGCCGGCGAACAAACCTGGGTCATCTTCTCGGTCTCGGCAGTCTCGTGGCTCGTCGCGCTCGGCATCTCAAAGCTGCGCGACCGTAAAGCCGGCACGTTCTTTTTCTTCACTTCACTCCTCGTCGTCGCCGGGCCACTGCTCGCCGTCAAGTACATCCCGGTAATCGAGTCTGCGCTCGACAACAGTTCCGCGCCAGCACAGCTGTACCTGCCACTCGGTATTTCGTTCTTTACCTTCCACGCGATCTCGTACATCGTCGACGTTCGCCAAGGCAAGATAGAACCAAGTCGCAACGTCATCCATTACTTCTTGTACTTGTTCTTGTTTCCGCACCAAATCGCCGGTCCGATTGTTCGCTTCAGCGAAATCGCAGACGAAATCGCAGCTCGCCTGCGACCTACGACTGACGACATCCTTTATGGCCTGTCGCGCTTTGGTTGGGGTCTAGCGAAGAAAACGATGATCGCTGACAACGCTGGCGCAATTGCGACAGCCGCCTGGTCACAGGACTGGCAGATCGACACAAAAGCTGCATGGCTCGGTGCGACCGCATACGCAGTGCAGATTTACTTTGATTTCTCGGGCTACTCGGACATGGCGCTGGGTCTGGCCCGCCTCTTCGGCTTCCACTTCCCTGAAAACTTCGCAGGTCCCTACCGCTCACGCAGCGCAACTGAGTTCTGGGCTCGCTGGCATATGACACTGTCGCGCTGGTTCCGCGACTACGTCTACATCCCGCTCGGCGGCAATCGCCATGGTCGCCTGCGCGAATACGCAGCACTGCTGATTACTTTCGGCACCACTTCGCTGTGGCACGGCGCGACCTGGCCATTCCTGATCTGGGGTGGCATGTGGTCTGGCTTGTTGCTGCTCGAGCGCATCACTGGTCTGCGCAATGTGACCGGATGGTCGTGGCTACGTCGACCAATCATGATTGTGTTCATCATCGTTTCGTGGGTGCCATTCCGCTCGCCATCTACGGATTCAATGATGAATGTCTGGAACGCCATGTTCCATCAGACGGGTATCGGAATGAACCCGATCGTTACTACCAACCTGACTCCCATTGGCCTCGGCGCAGTGGCAATCGGATTTGCGACTTTCTTCTTGCCACAGGCAATTGGTAAGCGCACTTTCGATTTCATCGCGTTGAAGAAGGATGGAAGTTTCCGCAGGATTCTGGCCCCAATTGTCGGACTTCTTGCATTAGTCGGCGGCGCGACCTTCTCATTGTGGAGCAGTTTCTCGCCATTCTTGTACTATCAATTCTGAAGGCCATGAGTAAGAACCGTAAGCACAAAAAAGCCAAATCTCACCTGAATGCCAGCGCCACTGCTGCACCGGTCGAGAACGCTTCCGTCGACGCCGAAAACAGCACCGAAACCGCGCCAGAGAGCATTGCTGAGAACATCAATGAGATCTCGGTTGAAGCTGGAATCGAAGCGGGCGTTGAGGCCATTGCCACGGACATTGTCTTCGTGCCATCTGATGAGTTCGAGTCCGACGTTGATGCCGAGGCCGCAGAAGTTGAGGTCGCTGCAGAAGCGTCCGAAGAGTCAGAAGAGTCCTCAGAAGAGTCTTCCGCCGAAGTAGAAACTGTCGAAGCTCAAGCGTCTGAAGACGCAGAGGTTGAAGCAGCTACCGAATCTGACGCCGCAGCTGCTGATGACGCTACCGAAACTTCTGAGACTGCCGAAGAAAGCACGGAAGAAGGCACCGAAGAAAGCGCCGACGCTGAAGTTATCGAACTCGCGCCCAAGCGCAAGTTCCCCGTCGGCGGATCTATCGCAATCGCCGCAGTCAGCGCATTGCTGTTGAGCGCCTGGATGGTCGGACCGCAGGCAGGCACCAGCGCCGCAATCGAAAACCGCCCTGTCGCCAAACTTCCAGTTGTCGATGCCAACTCGATGCGTTCGGTCGATACCTACAAGCAGATTGAATCGTGGGCCATCGATCACGTCCGCGTGAAGCCAATCGCCGTCAGCGCTGTCAACAGCGCAATTGCTGCAGCGACAAAGCAGAGCGGTTCCTCGCTGGTCATTCAGGGCAGTCGCTTCAGCAGGTCTCGCGACCTCGAGCTGTTCTCTGCTGAAGAGTTCACAGCTCGCTGCCGCTACCCAGCCTCGATCGAAAAGTCTCGCGCCGCGCTTGAATCAATTCGTGCAGCCGCTGCCGCCGGCAATAAGAAAGTCATGCTCGCCGTCGTTCCATCGAAGGCGAAGACCATCGGCTACTTGCTCGGCACTCGCCTCAACGACCTCATGGGCTGTGCTTACAACGAAGACCTCGTCATCGCTCAGCTCGCTCGCGAATTCCCGGATGTGTTGAAGGTCGTCGACCCTAAGCGCGTCTTGAAGTACGCACCAAAGGATCCATACTGGTCTGGCGATACGCACTGGACCCCAATGGGTGGTCGTGCCTTGAGCGAACTAGTTCTCGCACAGGTCGCCAACGTCGATCTGCCTACCGCGCGTCGAATTTTGTTTGATCGCACAGTGCCTGCCAACAAGCTCGTACGTGGCGATCTCTACCGCCTGCTCGGCTTCTCTAAGGAAACCGCAACAACTCGCGTCGCGACGCGTCCGGCCTACCAGCTCCAGATCACTATGAGCCCGTTCGGTACCGGCTCGCGCGTGTGGGGTTGGACGTCGCCACAGCCACTCGAGGGTGCTACCAACTCGATGATCATCTTGCATGACTCGATGGTCAATGTGCCGCGCCTGACAGGCCAGTTCGGCAGCGTCGTTCCAGAGGGCTACGACGTCCACTGGAGCATGGCTGAAGATTTGCCCAAATTGCCCCAAGTTGAGACCGTTGTGCTCGAATTCGTCGATCGCACCTTCCTCTCGAAGCTCCTCTCCTTCCCAGGCGTGGACGACAACGTAGAAGACGACACTCGCATGGCCGCGGCGCTTACTTACTTGGCAAGTTCTTAACGATTTTCAGGGTGCTCTCTTAACAGTCTGACTTGTACTCTGAGGTCAGTTGGTTCGTCGCGCAGGCGCGAATCTGTAGGAGTGGTAGATGAAGCGGGACTTAGCACTGCGCGCGTTCGCAGTTCTCGCACTCGTGTTCGCGAGTCTCAGCTCCACAGTAGTCACCGCTTCTGCAGCAGGCTGTACGCCGATTCTTGCTGGCTCAACTCGTGGCACACAGGTCATCGCCAGCTACGGCAACAACCTGACGGCACTCGCTTCACTCAACAGCATCACTCCGGCGGAGTTGCGTACCCGCTTGAGCGATCCTGCGTTTTGGCTGGACTCATGTGGTCGCTCTTTCTACCAAGATCCAATCGACACCGTTGCGCTGTCGCCGGTCGCCAAGACCGCGCCATACGCCTACGACCAAACCTTCCTGCTTCACTCGCGTCCGACTGCCACCAAAGTCATCTACCTCGACTTCAATGGCCACACACTGTCGGGTACGGCATGGAATGGCACCTACAACGCAGGCGCTGACATCGTCACTCCTGGATTGAGCATCGATGGCGACTACACAACGTTTACTAATGCTGAGATGGACGTCATTCAAAACGTCTGGGCAGCCGTGGCCGAGGACTACTCTGCTTTTGACGTAGACATCACGACTCAAGAGCCAATCGACTCGGACATCACCTACACCGGTACCGGTGATACCCGATTCGGCACGCGCGCCGTGATCACCGATGACACTTTTATCTATTCCAAGTGCGCGTGTGGTGGCATCGCCTACACCGGTGTTTTCAACTACTCGGCCAACCACCCCTACTACCAGCCAGCTTTTGTGTTTACCCAAGGTCTTGGCGGCTCTGGCGCGGCAAAGAACATTGCTGAGGCAGCATCGCACGAAGTCGGACACAACCTCGGCCTTTCACACGATGGCACCGCGTCGTCGACCTACTACGCGGGCAGCAGTGGCTGGGCTCCAATCATGGGTACGGGCTACTACGAGCCCCTTTCGCAGTGGTCGAAGGGCGAGTACACCGGCGCAAATCAAAAGCAAGACGATTACACCGTCATGGCGACATATGGCATCGCTTTGCGGGTCGACGACTGGGGCAGCGCATCCTCTTCAGCGGGCGTTCTTGCCACGAGCACTTCCGCAATCACCAGCGTCAGCGGTGTGATCTCGACGCAGACAGACAGCGACTGGCTGAAGTTTGTGCCGACCACTGCAGGCAGCTACACATTCACTGCGTCAGCAGCGAGCATCAGTCCTAATCTCGACATCAAGCTTGATCTGTACACAGGTACAAAGCTCACGACGTCGGCCAACCCAACGTTCGCCAAGGTA